>JAPLNJ010001083.1 GCA_026692885.1 Planctomycetota bacterium
GCCCAGTGGGGAAAGTGGCGGAATACAACGACTTACGCTTAACCTCGTACCATTCGGGGCAGACCCGATGGCGGTAGCTTCTGTTCACCAACCCCCGAGCGGCGCCATGAACGGTGACAAACCATCGCTGCCACGCGGGTATCCTCTCGGCACGCTGTTTCTGCTGGTTGCAACCTGCGCCGTGATCTTGGCGTTGGTGGCGCTGTTGATGCGGGAGCCAAAACGACTCGACGATTTGGTCGTCCCGATCTTGATCTCGGCCGCGGCGGGTGCCTTGCTCTTGATGGTGATGGGGATTTTCGTGGGGCTGTTTCACTTCTCGCGACTGCGCGGGGTAGCCTGGGGCAGCTTGGTGGGCGGGCTGTTGGGGCTGTTCTGCGGGCCGATCCTGTATGTTTCTGCGTCGGCTTTTCCGCACGTGCTGCTGACGTCCTTGGTCGGCGCGAGCCTGGTTGTCGGCACCGCCACCCTAATCCGACTCATGACCGGTCGCGAGGTCGACGCGGCCCACACCGGTGTCGTCGAACCGACGGTCGCTGTGCCGAAACGCCATCCGCTCGATCCGGATCCAGAGGATGATCTGGGCGAGAATCCGTTTGCGAGATCATCGTAACTTCGCCCTCCCAAGCAATCGCTCGCCCAAAATCAATCGCAACCGCTCAGTAGCCCAACTCCTCTAACTCATGCTCACTCAGGCCGTGGTAGTGGCCCAACTCGTGCAGCATGGTGATCCGGATCTGCCGTCGTAACTCATCATCGTCGATCTTGCCGGAGACCTTCACGGCCAGTGAAAGAATGCCCTCCCGATACAGGTAGATCGCATCCGACAGCACGCCGGACGCTTCGACTTGTTTGTGCGTCAGCGGGATTCCGGTGTACAGGCCGCACAAATTGCGTCGCCGCCGGATGCCCGTCCGGCGCAGTACCGTCGGCGAGGGATAGTCCTCGACGTACATCGTGACCTCTTCCAACAACTCGTGGACGCGTAGCGGCACCTGGGTCAAGACCCACTCCAGTTGCTGGTCAAAATACGTACGTAGTTTGCGGTTCATAGGCGATCGATTCTCCACGAACGTAGGTTATACCGTCTGCGACCGACGCTGCCAGTAGGTCCCGTCGGCTTGAAGGACACCCAGGGGCAGGCGTATATTGGGCGGGCCAAGCATCGCCGAAGACCGCAGGAAAGGAGCCGTTTCGAAAGCATGTCCGCAGACCGACCGAGCACAACGCCGCGGAGTGCCAGCGGCTACTGGCACGAATCGGCTCGTCCGCTGCCGAGTTTGGCGTTTGTCACGCCGATGCTGCTGTTCTACGAGGTTGGGGTGCTGTTGCTGGGCCCGCAGGCTTTGCGCAACGCGGCCGACGTGTGGTTGCGGCAACTCCTGGATACGCTGGGGTTCAGTCAGTACTTCCTGCTGCCGATTCTGACCTGCGGTGTGCTGCTGGCCTGGCAGCATGCCAGCCATCGGCCGTGGCGCATCCGGTGGAGCGTCTGCTACGGGATGCTGCTGGAGTCCTGCGTATTCGGTTTCCTGCTGGTGGTGCTCGCCAGTTGGCAAGGTTTGTTGTTCTCGCCGCCGAACGCCGTCGGCGAGGTCCCGACCGACTCGACTCGGCAGTTTTTCGGTTTGCTGGTGGGCTACGTGGGCGCGGGCATCTACGAAGAGGTTCTGTTTCGGATGTTGATGTTGCCGGCCGCCGTGGGGTTGCTGCGGATGGGCGGCTTTTCGATGCGGACGAGCTTGATTGCGTCGGTGATCGCGATCAGTCTGTTGTTCGCCGCCGCCCACTATCGCTTCGACTTTACGCTCGTCGGTCACCGGTTTGCTACGTTGCACGGCGAGTCGTTTGTCTGGGGTAGTTTTCTGTTTCGCTTTCTGGCCGGTGCTTTGTTCGCGCTGCTATACGTCTTTCGCGGCTTCGGCGTGACGGCCGGCTCGCACGCCATGTACGACCTATTCACCCTGGTGTTTTGACGCAGGTCGCTCGGACACCACCGGGTCCAGCGGGCTATGGATATGATCGGCGGCGCTACAAGATGTAGGGTGAGCTGTGCCCACCAATGTCAGCCGCTCGTGGTGGACACAGCCCACCCTTTGGCCCCAGATACCGCTACACAAATCTACGCGGCGAGCGGTCCTCCGACGCCGAGCGCTGGCTGTTCTGGGCGGGGCCGCTGATGGCCAACCGCCGGCCACGTGGTTGGTGCTTCCACACCAAGCCGGCATCGCGCCGGCCACGAACTGCCCACCCCGTTCCGGATCCCTGCTCTCAGGCGACCATCGTTCGCTTGCTTGGCGTTCGACGTTGTCTGGAGAACCTGCGGCGTAACTGAACTCCTTCCGTTTGGCGACTTGGCGGACTTTGATGGCCAACTTGATGCCGGCTTCTGGCTTCGCTGAGTTCCGGCCTACGTTCCCAGTGGGTTCCCCTCGGCCACTGGATTGTCGGCCACTGGATTGCCGCTTTCGCGAAAGGTATGCTGATAGGCTTCACCGCGTGAATGGACTGCTTCGCGGTTCGTCACAAGACAGGTCTTAAAGGGACAGTTGCTTCGGAGAGAAAAGTGCGAACAAGAAGTCCGACTCCAGCGGTGCCAACCCTGGCTGCGGTGCCAACCCTGGCTGCGAGGCCAACCCCGGCTGCGAGGCCAAGCTCTGGCTGCGAGGCCAAGCTCTGGCTGACGGTGGACAAGCTCAGCAACAACAGGGATGCGGCCGAGTACAAGCACGTCCTGCTGGGACTGATCTTCCTTAAGTACATCTCCGGTCCCTTCGAGCAGCGGTATCAGAAGCTGTTGGCCGAAGTGGGCGAAGGGGCCGATCCCGAAGACCCGCACGAGTATCGGGCGGACAACGTCTTTTGGGTGTCGGTGGAGACTCACTCGCAGACGCTGCAAGACAACGCCCAGCAGCCGTCCATCGGTAAGCGGATCGACGACGCGATGGTCGCCATCGAGCGTGACAACTCACTGCGCTCAACGCCCTTCCTCATTTCGAATCGCGTTTTTGACGGGTAGACACTGGAACCGAAGGACATTCTTGTGAACGAATTAGCGGTAGCAACTCCTATACCGAAGGTCTTCATCAGCTACAGCCATGATTCCGAACAGCACCGCAATCGTGTGCTCGCGTTTTCTGAACGGTTGCGTTCGGATGGTATCGAGACCGTTCTCGACCAGTATGTAGCGGGCGCGCCGGCGAAGGGATGGCCGCGTTGGATGCTCGATCAACTCGATGCCGCGGACTACGTTCTCGTCGTTTGCACAGAGACCTACTACCGCAGATTTCGTGGTCAAGAGGAGCCTGGTAAAGGCAAGGGCGTAGATTGGGAGGGTGCTCTCATTACTCAAGAGATTTACGACGGTCGCAGCCAGACTCTGAAGTTCGTACCCGTCTTTCTTTCTGATGCCACCGACAAGTGGATACCCGATCCGTTGCGCGCCGGAAATTACTACGCCCTGACCTCCGAGGATGCCTACAATCGGCTTTACGATTTCCTGCTCAGGCAAGCGGGTGTTGAACCTGGAAAGTTGGGCCCACTCAAAGCGAAGAATCGCAGGCAAGGCGAGGCAATGACATTTCCGGGCAACGCGGCGCCTTCACTCGTGGAGCCGCAGGCACCCCAAGAGGCATTTCGTTCCTTGAGTGAGTCTCGCGCACGGGTAGAAACCAGGGAGAAGGTCAAATCGGTCACACAGGGCTTCACCGCGCTTGTGGATCTGATGCAACTGCCGGAGGTCCGTGATGTCGTCGTTCGCTTTCAAACAGAATTCCAGGCTGCGAGCGAGCAGATCACACTGTTGGCGGCTTTTAAGGACTTTCACGACGCGCTTCATACGATTCACACGATGTGTCACGACACCCTCCAGGGAGAGGCCGCCAAGGCCAATTCGGATGACGTGAATTGGAGAATGCTAAAACCCGTTCGCGACACGTTACGCAGGCAGGTGGACGAGATGCAGGAACTCGTGGGCACATCGAGCGTCTTTGCCCGAGAAGTCGACAACGTGAATCAACTTGAATTGGCGTGTCAAGATTTGGAAAGTTCGATCGAAAACAAAGATTTTGCGAAACTTACTGGCACCAATGAGTGTGTTGGCGCCATCCTTGGAAGCGAACTCTCCTGGATCAACAACTCACTGACGGCGACAGCTCGCGTTCTTCGCTTGCAGCCGCTTTCTGACGCGATGAAACTCGTCGATGAACGTCTCGCGGCTTACTCGCCTGACCAGGGCACTGTGTCTCACCTCCGCGATGGAATGGTTAGCGTCGCACGCTTGGGGCAAAAACTTTTGGTGCTCGTCGATCAACACGACAAGTGGCAACAAATCGACGATCTGATGCGTCTGCTGGGCGACAAGCCGTCTGCACTGAACATGAGACTCAAGTGGCCTAAGCTTTCCAAACTGATCACGGAGCAGTGTGCCACGCAAGCGGAGAAATGGATGACGAAACTGATGAACAGGATGGAGGTAGTCGCGGGTTTGTTCGCCAAGCAGGACTATCCCGCGCTGGTCGAACCGTTCCAGGATATTTGTGGTGATGCGGACGACCGCTTCTTCCGAGTCGATCAGGAATTGAAGAAGTTTTGTGGCGAACTTCGCGAAGTCGGCACCCCCCTCGTAAACCTGCTAGGCTATCTCAAATGACATTTTCTTCAGCGACAGATCTCTACCCCACGTTTGCTGCGGTCCAGGAGGCTTACCTGGCACTCGAAGAAAACTTCCAGGCCGAGGGCGCAACGCCTGAATCGCTGGCGGCCATCCAGGAGTTCTTGCATCGTGCGGAATCAACTGGAGTCCTTCTGGACAACCGGCAGGAACGGTCGAGTTGTCAGAATCTCTTGAACTACTGGACGACAGTGCTGATTCGGCTCGATCTCGATGCTCCTCGCAGAAACCTCGCGGACTTCGACCTGTCGCAGGCTCCCGCACTTAGCGATGAAAGTTGTCCGTATGTGGGACTCAGCGAGTTCCGACTTGAGCGAGCCAATGTGTATTTCGGGCATCGACAACTAATTCAGCAGATTCTCGATCTTCTGCGCGACCGCCAATTGGTGGTGGTAACCGGATCATCGGGAAGTGGGAAGTCGTCGGTCGTTCTAGCCGGGGTCCTGCCACGCATTCAGGCGGGTGCGATTCCCACCAGCGAGACATGGGTCTGCCTTCCACCCATTGTGCCAGGCAAGGATCCGAACCAGGGACGCGTGCGAGTCGTCGAGTGGCTCGCCAAGTGCTCGACGCCCGCTGTCCTTGTCGTCGATCAGTTTGAAGAGCTTTTCACGCTCTGCACAGACCTGCCAGCGCGAGAACAATTTGTCGACTGGCTCGTGGCGATGAGCCGCCCCGAGAACGGCGGATATCGTGTGATTCTCACCGTCCGCACCGACTTCGAATCGTACTTGCAGAAGTTATCGGCACTTCGGCCTTTGTTGGAATCGTCTCTGCTTCGTGTCACTCCGCTGACTACCGCTGAACTGCGAGAGGCGATCGAGAAGCCTGCCGAGTTGGTCGGACTGAAATTCGAGCAGGGGATTGTTGAGGCTCTTGTTGGTGACATTCTCGGCGAACCAGCCGGTCTACCGTTATTGCAGTTCACGCTGATGGCGTTGTGGGACCACCGCCAGCGGAACCGCATTCCATACGAGGCGTACAAACGTCTGGGTGGTGGTCGCGTGGCCCTTTCGCGATGCGCCGATCAGTTTTTCGAAAAGCTCTTACCCGAAGAACAAATCACAGCAAAGAGGGTATTGTTGCAATTGGTGCAACCCGGCGAGGGGCTGGAGGTGACGCGCAACCGGGTGACAGAGGAATCGTTGTTCCGATCAGGCGAAGCGCGTGATCGTATTGAGCGGGTTGTTGAAAAGTTGGTTGCAGCGCGTTTAGTCCGCAGGACCGCGCCAGAAACAACGGGCGTTGCCGAAATCGAGGTGGTCCATGAATCGCTCGTCCGCAACTGGCCGCGTTTGGTGGATTGGATCGAAGACGAACGCGAGGTTCTCCGCCGCCACAAGAGAATTACCCAGGCGGCCCACGACTGGAACACAAACGGACGGAACTCGAGTTGGCTCTACCGTGGCGAAAGTCTTGCAACTGCGAGAGAATGGGCAGACAACCACCAAGAGAGTCTGAATGCACTGGAAATGGAGTTCCTGGATGCCAGCTCGCGGCGTACGAATACCCTACGAAGGGTACTAGTGTCTGTCCTCGTCGGGGGGGTCATCGCTACGGTAACGCTGTCCATATTTGCTGATGTGCAGAAACGGATAGCCATCAAACAAACGGCGGAAGCGATAAAGCAAACGGCGGAAGCCGAAAAGCAAACTCGCCATAGTACGGCAGAGCGTCTTGCTAACGCATCAGGAAAGTTGCCTGAACAGCAAGCGGTCAGCCGCCTCCTGCTCGCCGTGGAAGCGATGCGCAGTACTTTGGTTGATAAGGACGGCAAGGATACCAGGGATGATAAGATCCAGCCGAACGCGGCCCGTGCCTTTCAGGACGCGTCACGTTTTGTCACGCCTGCGGGCGTCAAGACTCGCGTACTGGGCAGTCACTCTAAGGCGGTGACCTCCGTGGTTAGCAATTGGGATCCGAACAAGACGGGTCGTCGTTTCCTCGTGACTGGAAGCGAAGACGAAAGTCCGAGCAGGATAACCGGAAGTGCCGTTAGGGTTTGGGATCTCTCGGAAGACGCTCTGCCTGGAAGGAATTACCTCTCACTGTCCGGTCATGGCAGCGCCGTGACCGCCGTCGGCGTCAGTCGGAAAGATCAGTGGCTCGTCGCCGGTACTGCGGAAGGAGCGGTGTTTCTGCGTGAATTTCGATCCGGTAATCCCGAACCAGTGGGAAGGCTCATTGGTCGCATCAACGGCAGCGTTTCTGACATCGAATTCTCCCGCACGGGGCCATGGTGTGTCGTCAGTTCCCGCGAGGGTGCCATCCGTGCCTGGAACCTTGAATCGCCGGAGCAGTATTTTGACTTGAAGGGACACAGGAGTACGGTTTCCGCCGTCGTGGCCTTTGAGTTACCGGGAACCGATACACAACCAAAGTCTCAATGGGTTGCGACTGGAGGGGGCGATGGGGCCGTCTTGTTTTGGAACGTCGATTCAAAGAATTCTAGACCGCGATGCAAACTTGACTTGGTCCCATCCTGGCTTTACGTTCACGACCTCGCCGTAACACCTGCCGACGATGAATCAGGATCAATTAGTCAACTCCTCGTGGGAGCCGCCCAAGGCCGGATCATCGTCTGCGATATGGAGTTTCTCACAAAGCTAACCACTGAAACCGACTCAACTTCACCGCAAATTGTCGCCTCGTTTCCAAAAGAAAGTCAACGCGCGTTCACGTTCCCAGAAGGACGAAATTCTAATTCGAGCAGTGCGATCTCGGTGGGTTTCTTAGATAACCACGCGTTTGTGGTCGCGGCGAGTGACGGGCAGATGTACTGGGGTGGTTCTGATAAGTCATCGAATATTTTACTAGAGAAAGAAAAGAGGCCCATCCCGCTGAATGCAGTTGATCCCAATATGGTTAACGATTCTCGATCGAGGGACTTTTCCGCCAGTTTTCTTCGCGTCCGACAAAATGACAGGGACTCTTCAAGTCCGTTTCGCCGCTGGGTGGCAAATGTGCGGGAGGGTGGAGCAATCGACCTGCATCAAGTTTCCGATGCGGTGCCCGTGGCAAATCCGCTGAAGTTACGTGGACACGATGGAGACATCAATGCAGCAACGTTTCTTGGGCAGGGCGATGGCCGTTTTGTGACCGTTGGGAACGACGGTCTCGTGCGACTATGGGATTTTGGTGCCGAAAACTCCTTGCCCGCAGTGAATTTGGGTAACCCATTTCGAGGCGGAAAACATGTAGTTTATCCAAGGGCACACAGTCGCAACGGCGAGTGGACCGCCGCTGTTGAACCGGGAATCAAAGAGCAATGGAAAGTTCTTCTGCAGTGCAATTCGAAGAATGAGCCACCCATCGTTCTCGGTTGCCCCCTGCCAATGGTCGATATGAACACAGGACCCGGTGGTGAGGATTTGGCACCCGCTAGTGATTCACCAGTCACTGATGTCCACTTTGATATCGCTCACAACCTTGTATTCGCGATTGATCGTAATCGAACACTCCGCTTCGTCGCAACAGCAAATTTTCGTGGAATCTATATCTGGCCGATTGTGAACGGGGCATCGGGAGGCTCTGTCAATTTCTATCCGGACAAGCAGGAGAGCCAGCAAAGCGCTCAGCGACGCTCAATTGACTCGGTACTACGGCTGGTGATATCTGACGGTGGCAGGTGGTTGGCGGCAGCATTCTTACCAGGCCGTATCTGGATTTGGGATCTAAGCGAGCTCAAAGTAGGGAGTGAACCAGTTACGGTGGCTGCGTATGAAAAGACAGTCAAGTGTCTCGCGTTTTCGGATGACGAGCGATACTTAGCATCCGGCATTGATGATCGCACTGTCCGAATCTGGAAGCTGTCCGAGGTCCGCCAGTTAGGGTCTTCTACACAGAAGCGAAACGACAATCGCGGCGATGCCTTCCCGATTGTGCTTAGTGGTTTAGAGAGTTCCGTCGTGAGTGTCACCTTAAGTCGCGACGGTCGGCGGGTATTTGCGATGAACCAAGAGAGCGTGGCCGGAGTTTGGGATATTGCGGACCCGAAACAACCGAAACAGTTCTTTGATGGACGGGAAATGATGGCCATCACGACTCGCTTGGCGACAAACAGCCAGCAGCAACGTTTCTTCAACCAACAAGTGGAAATGAGCGCAGACGGACGCTGGCTTGTCGCAACGGAAACCGGTCAGCAACTGTTGTTATGGGATCTCAACCGCCACAACGGACCCGCCAGTGACAGCGGCCGTTCGCCGCAATTCGACGCGAGCGATAATGAGCCTGCGAACCGAATGCACCGGCCGCGAGAATTGGGAATCACGGCGAGTGGTGAAGTCAATTGGTTCAAATTCAGTCCTGACAGTCGGTGGCTGGTTACGATCCATCGTGATGGCTCACTGGCTACGTGGGATCTTGGATCTATTTCTTCGGACGACTCTCAAGTCGTCCGCCCAACCGTTCGACAATGGGGTTCTTCTGGCGCCACATCGATCATGTTCAACGGCCAGGACAGCATTTTGACGACGGATCGTTTTTCCACGGTCCGCCGTTGGGCGATGTCTGGTTCAGACTATCCGAATTCCTGGTCAAGGCTTAAGGATCTGACGGAGCCGCTCATCGGACGAAACCTTAATCGTCAGGAACGCCGAGAATTTTTCGAGGAAGTCGGCATGACGGATCATCCAACGTTCGTCGACCTTCCCTTTGAGGACAATTCAAAAGTTGCCTCGGCAACCTCAGGCGGTAGTGACACACAACGGTCATTTGACGACAAGAACCTCGAAGTCTTGGCGATCCTGCGCGACCTCGGCAAGCGAGTTCGCAAGGTGGATGAGAATCCGACTTCGCAAACGCTCGGTGAAATCGACCGACAAATGGACAAGGTCAAGAAGCTTGGATTCCCCACGATTGCGGAGGACGCACAAGGCGACTTCCGCTCAATCTATGGCCAAACCTTGATCACAAAGGCACAAGAATCGCTTCAGGCGGGTGATCTGGACGGAGGGCTCCAGGGATTCGAGCACGCAAGAGAACTGGTTTCATCTGAGTACGATTGGTCGTTTTTGCGATGGATTGCAGAAGACAGAATTCGCGCGAACGATTTCGAAGGGGCTGCCAAGCTTGGGAGATTGGTGGATCAGCTTACTCCTGCCGCACCGGGCGTACCGAGGGAGTCAACAACTCCCGACACGCCTGAGACGGCGAAACGAAGGGCTGCCGAAAAGACGTGGAGCGTCGCGAAATCGTTTGCCGCGAAGGCCGACTTTACACAAGCGGAGAAATCGCTGAATGAAGCTCGGGAATTGGGATTAGTGCTTCCAGGAAAACCTGAGGAAGTTGTCCGCCAGTATTTCTGCTACCAAAAGATGCGGAGTGCTCGAATGACGCTTCAACCAGCGGAGAGCGAAGAAGACCCGCGTTTCAAGCAGGTTCCCGAAATCATCAAGCAAGCGAAACAAGTTGCAGCCGCGGTCCCCTCGGAAAGTGTGGGTGAGTTAGTAACTCAGATGGTGACCAGATGGCGAGTCAGTTCACTTCGATTGCGACTTTCTTGGGCCGACATCGCACTGTCAAGAATTGAGCCTCCAATCGACAAATCGAAAGTGCCGTCTTTGGAGTGGTTCCACTGTGACCGACTGTCGAAGGAAATGAAAACGGCTGCGGCCCGCGGCGAACTTAGCAAAGCGTTAGCCAAGTATGCAGAGATTGAAGAATCCGGCCTAACTTGGCTCGTATTGCCAAACGAACTAGGCGAACTGGTCTGGATGGGAGCCGTGGCGGAACGGGCGACCGACGTTGCGGACGCAGCCGAACTCTTGGTGAAGATGGAACCGGAACATTTTGGAAATCGAGATTCGCGCGGCTTGGTTCGGGCCTTGAATGGCAAGATCGAAGAAAGCATTTCTGACTTTGAATATTTTGTGATTTGCACACCGGATGGTGAAAAACGCGAGCGCCGCATAAAGTGGTTAGGGTCGCTCCGAGCCGGCGAGCCTGTCAGCGAAGTTTTTAATGCCAAAACAATGCAAGAAATCAAAGAGGAAACACGACACGATAAAAAGAGGAACAACGAGACGTCTCTGGAGTCGCCTTTTTGGAAACAATGATTCATTGCGGGATCAACTTGACGACCATTTCAAGCTGGGTCGCTGCAGATTGGGAAGTCACGTAACGAGAAACGAATGAGGGTCATGTCCTGGCCGGCCAAGACTGCGGCAAAATCGTAAATCACGATACACCTCCAAGAAACCAGAACAACTTGCATGGTGTAGGCTGACCAGCCGTATCGCAATGCTGAGGAAAAGGCAAGGAATTGCCTGCTGAGCGGCCCAGGGCCGGTTCTCGCGGGATCGCTGCGCATCGGATGCCGTCCTCGTCCGTGAACGGAGTCTTCGGCAACGTGATCATTTCTCTTTCGGATCAGCGGGCTGTGCATCGGCCGCTGGCGCAGCGGGTTTGCCTCCGACCGCGTGCAAATGCTCCGCCAGCCGCGCGTGCATGCGATCCACCCGCTTAGCTTGCAGAGGCCTGTCGGCGAGGTTGGTCAACTCGTGCGGGTCGCTCTCGTGATCGTACAGTTGGCGGCCGCTGCGGCCTTCGTCCCACTCGATGTAGCGGAAGCGATCTGTGATCACGCTGTGGCCGATCAGCTTCGTGTGCGTGGAAATCATCGTGCTGAAAGCGACCTGTTTGCCTTTCGCGGTGGGATCGGCCCGTAACGGTTGCAGCGTCAATCCTTGCACGTTCCTCGGAATGCTGAGGCCCGCGAGTCCGGCGAGTGTGGGGTAGATATCCAGCTTCGTCTGCGGATCGTGCACGTGGAACACCTTGCCGACTCGTCCCGCGGTGTAGCCTGCATTCTTGAACAGCTGCGGCAACGTCAGAACATCGCGACGGATTACACAGTGCGAACTGGGTGTAGGCGCGGTCAAACCGCACCCCACGGGCTGCCAACGCATCCATGTACGGCGTGCGCGCATCGCGGTCGCCGTAGCAACCCAGCGTGGTGGTGAGATCATCGACGATGATCAACAGGACGTTGGGCTTCGCGCCCTGATCCGCCGCCAGGGATGGAACGTAAAGGGTGAAGGTGAGGGTGAAGGTGAGGGTGAAGGTGAGGGTGAAGGTGAGGAAGACGAGTTGTGATTTCATGGTTTGCGCTGCACGGACTGCCGAGGCCAACACTGAATCCTTGACGAACGTACGTCGAGTGATTTCCATCATCCTTGAGGCACTCCTGTCTTGATTGGCGCCAAGGTCGTAGAACCGAATACTTCTGTCTATCACGGATTCGAATTCGTTCCAAGACGTAATCGCGAAGTTGTTCTTACGCCGCGTTACATTATTCGCACGGATGGCAGAGCCCGAGCACGGATGGAGATCGAGCAAGAAAGTAGCGACAGCGTGAGGAGTCCGATAACCTGACGATCAAAACATCAGGTCCGTGATGGTTTCCAACGCCACCCAGTCCATGACTTCGGCCGGATCGTCCACCACGAACCAGTCCTGGCCAGCATCGCCGAACAGGATGTCCACCGCGGCGTCGGAACTGTACGTCCCGGCGTTCAACTGGTACTGGTGCGACGGCCCGATGCCTGTGCTCAACTCGGTGACGCGGTCGGCGTAGCTCTGCTGGGATCGCCAAGCCAGGCGGAGGGCGTCCAGCGCGGGGCGATTCAGCGGCCCGGTGTAGCTGAACCCACCGCTGACCAGTAAATCCTCTTCGCCACCGCCGTGCAACGTGTCCACGCCCGGACCACCGAACAGCAGGTCGCGGCCCGGCGTGCCCGCCCCGCCGTCGCCGTTCAGCGTGTCGGTGCCCGAGCCACCGACCAGGATGTCATGACCACCGCGACCCGTCAGCGTATTCGACTGCAGGCCACCCACCAGCAGATTGTCGGCGTCGTTACCGGTCAATAGGTTGGGGTGCGTGGCGCTGCCTAGCAGGATCTCGAAATTGGCGGCCCCCGTTGCGCTGGAGCCGTCCTGCAGCTTGACCGTCAGCAAGCCGACGGTGTTCGTCGCCGCGGACAGGTCGAAGGTCACCGCGGAAGTCAGCGCGGACAAGTCGAGCGTGTCCACGCCGCCCGGCGACAGTTGTCCGCCTCCGACGATGCCCGCGTCCTCGTGGAGCGTGGTGACACCCGCAGCCAACGGATCGACGAAGACATACGTGTCGTCGCCAACGCCGCCGTACAGATGGTTCGTGCCCGCTCCGCCGAGCAGTGTGTCGTTGCCGCGTAAGGCGTGCAGCGTGTCGTTGCCCAGACCGCCGTCGATAATGTTGTCCATATCGTTGCCGGTCAGTGTGTCCGGGCCGGCACCGCCGAGGAGGTTTTCGAAATTCTGCGGGGCGTTGTCCCCCGCGGCATTGCGGAGCTTGATCGTCAGGCCGGTCGCCAGCGTGTTGTCGGCGGCGCTCATGTCGAACGTGACGCCGGCGACGAACGTCGAGAAATTGATCTGATCGACGCCGCCCAGCGACGGATTGCTGGGCGACGAGCGCGGCTGCTCGACCAGCGTGACGTCGCCGGTGATCGTTTCCGGCAGGCGATAGACGTCGTGCCCGTCGCCGCCGACCAACACGTTGCCCTGGCCGTTCGGCGTCAGCGTGTCGTCAAAGCCGGTTGCGATCAGATTCTCGAAATTGGCCCACGTGCCGCTGGTCACCACCGACACCGTCCGGTGTGCGCTGGTGACCAAGGTGTCGCTGGTCAAGTCGGCCGTGAGCGGTTCATTCAAAGCGGCGAAATCCAGGGTATCGTGCCCCTGGCTCGCGACCTCGTGTACCAAATCCACCTCGACGCCCACGGCCGGATCGAAGCGATAGACATCATCGCCGGATCCGCCCACCAGGGTGTCGTTCCCAGGTCCGCCCACCAGCAGATCGTTGCCCCCGAGTCCGGCCAGTTGATCGTCGCCGCCATTGCCGAACAGTTCATTCGCGGCGGAGTTGCCCGTCAGCATGTCGTTGTTGGAACCGCCTTGCACGTGTTCGATCCCCGACACGCCCGCGATACCGGTTGCGGTACCGAGAAACAGATTCACGTTCACCGCACTTGTGTAAGCCGCATAGTCCAGCCGATCGGTGCCCGCCGAATCGGCGATGTCGCCGAGTCCGAGGGCTAACGTCGCGCCGTCGCGGAACGTGTACGTGTCGTTCCCCTTGCCGCCGATCAAGTGCTCGATCGTATTGCCGGCGTGCGTCAGCACGTTGGTGCCGTCCGTGACCTTGACGCCGGCGGCGGCATCCAAGCTGACCGTCAAGTCGCTGCTGAGCAGCGACAGGTCCATGGTGTCGTTGCCGCTGGGATCCAGCAGCAGGTCGCTGCCCCAACCGGAAGTCAGGACGAACCGGTCAACGTGTGCCCCACCGTCCAGCGTGTCGTTACCTGCGGCGCCGGCCAGCGTATCGTTGCCGTCCATACCGCGGAGCACGTCGTTCCCCGCGCCGCCGAACAGGACGTTGTTGGCCAGATTGCCGATGATCACGTCGTTGCCGGCGCCACCGACGATATTCTCCAGGTACTGTGCGTTAGTAAACGTCAACGTCCGCAAGTTCGTGGTGCCGGTGAGGGTGGTGAACAGATCGAGGTGCACCGGGTCGGTGGCCGGCAGGGTCCCGAAGTCCAGCACGTCGACATCCGCCGCGGCGGTCTCGGTGATCGTGTCCACCTCCACTGCGGTCGCCGAGGCGAAGACGTACCGATCGCTGCCGTCGCCGCCGAGGTACAGATCGCTGCCGGCTCCGCCGACGAGCCGGTCGGCGCCGGCGCCGGCTTGCAGCTTGTCGTTCCCGTCGCCGCCTTCCAGCACGTCGTCGAAGGCTGTGGCGGTCAGGGTGTCGTTGCCGCCGCCGCCCTGCAGGATCACGGAGCCATAACTGAATCCGGAAGCGTCGATCAGATTATCGCTGCCCTCGCCGATGAGCGTGGCATGCTCGATATTCACCAGCTGGTCGAGACTGGCGCCGGCGGTCAACGTCGCGGTATTCGGTCCCGCGACGTCGGCCAGGATTTGCGTCAGGTCCGACGTTTGCAGCACGCGATCGCTGCCATCACCGCCGTCCAGTTGGTCGTTGCTGGCGCCGCCGGACAGCTGGTCGTCTGCCTCTTGCCCGAACAGCTTGTCCTGGCCTTCTTCGCCGTACAGCGTGTCACGGCGCGTGCCGACGCTGATCACAAACGGGTCGGCCACCAGATTGTCGCCGTACACCAAATCGTCGCCCTGGCCGGCGTAGATGAGGTCGTCGCCGTCCGGCAACAGTTTGTACTCGAAGTTGCCGAAATCGATGTTCTGGACCACGGCGCCCTGTGCGAAGGTAACGACGTGCGGCGTCGCGGGGTAGCTCTGCTGCCAGCCGGCCGGTGCGACTTCCAGCACGTGGTAGGTCCCGTCCGGCACGTACAGAATCTGGTACTGGCCTGTTTCGTCGGCTGGCGTGCCGGGATTATCCGACTGGGTGACGGCACTGGGTTCGCTGGCCTCCCACTGGCTGTTGCCGTTCAAGTCGACGAAGATCCTCACGCCGGCCAAGCCCGGATCGCCGGCGTCGCGGAAGCCAATCTTGCCGGTCTGGTCGTGCCACTTGGTGCCCGTGACGCTGTTCCGTCCCACATCCATGCGGCGGTTGCCGAAGTCCACACCGACAACCAGCGGATTCCCTTCGATGACCACACTGTGGAAGCCGCCGACAGGATAGGTCTGCTGGTAGCTGGCCGGCAC
>JAPLNJ010001084.1 GCA_026692885.1 Planctomycetota bacterium
TGAAGCAATGGTGCCTGGCGACTCTTCAAGGGACTCCTAGCATTCGGGCTGAGTTATGCAGGAAACAACAAAAATGGGCCGCTTTGCCGTGCAAATCGTCGTCGCGAACAATCGTGACGTCGTGAATGTCGTGCTTGGCCACCCGATTCCGGACAGTGTCAGTCATTGAATTCGCGAGAATTCAGCGATTTCACCCACACCCTGAACTCTCACGAGTTCAGCTACCTTTCGAACTTGGAACTACTGAGTGAACTCGGTGCAACGGATGCTGCCGATGCCCGACAACTACCTAGATCCGTTCCGCATGCCCGGCTGGTCGTACCCCCAGCGTTTCTGTTTCGGCGCAGCGTCGACGGGCGCCATGTTGCTCTGCCCGTAACCCAGGGCCGGCCACGGATAAGGATTTCCGGATTGCCAATCGGTCCTTGGGGAGCCATTACCGTACTGCGGCATCAGACGTGTTTCGCCCGTATTCAGGTTATAGCTGTAGACGGGACCGACACTGGAGAAAAACGGGGTCACGTTGGTGCGCACGTAACGCCGATCCGGCGAGATCACGGCCGAGGCACCCATTTGCGTGCCCTGGGGCAGCCACGTGACCACCGGAGCGTAGCCCACGTTTCCATTTCGCCAGAGTGCGAACTCCTGTTCCAACGCTTGACGCAGTGCGCGAGCTCGCGCAAGTTCCGCTTGGGCTTGCTGGAGCACCTGCTGCGGGTTCGCCGGGGGCAATTGCTGCGCCAGAAATCCGTTCACCAACTTGTCAATTTGCGCGGGCCGAATCAGATCGACATGCGTCTGAACCGTGCGGATTTGGCGGGGATTATTCAATCCCTTGGCCACCTCCTGACGCAGCCAAGCACGTCTTTCAGCGGTGTTCCCCAGCTTCGGTTGGTCCGTAGCGGCCATCTTGCCACTGGCTGATGGGTTGGCCTCTTGACCAACGCAGGTCATCGACAACACTCCCACGATCGCGACTCCCACGATTACGAGCGAAGTGATGAGGCGGCTCATATTTCCTGCTCCTGTGCGGTCCAGCGTCTCTGCGGCTGGGAAAGAATCAAATCGGTCACGATACTTGCACAAAGTGTAGGGTTGTGCCCACTAGCCACAAGCAGGGCCTTGATCGGAACGTTGCGCAAAACGCTAGATTCTCCCAACTGCAACAACAGCGAGTCTCGCGCCGTCCAGGCCCTACGCCAGCAACCTCCCCGTTGCCGCCGTCATTTTATCGGCTTCGCGAGGAATTGACAAGTATTTCGTTTCGAACAGCCGCCACGGGCTGTGGTGCCACGGGCTGTGGTCTTTGAAGCCGGTCCGCATTAGGCTATCATCGGCGTGGCTTCCGGATGCAAATCTAAGGCCCGTCTTTTTGGCAAAGGTCCCCATCATGTCCGTCCGCGAGAGTACGCGATTCCTCGGGGAGTTCTTCAGGAAACCGGGCGTGGTGGGGGCCATCGCGCCGAGTTCCCGGGAGCTGACCCGCAAGATGGTCGAGTGGATCGATTGGCCCAACGTTCGGAGTGTCGTGGAGTACGGCCCAGGCACCGGGGTCTTCACTGGACGGATTCTGGCCAAACTGCAGCCGGGAACCAAGTTCTTCGCCATCGAGATCAGTCCGTCGTTCGTCGCGTTGTTGGCCCAATCCCATCCGCAGGCTCGAGTCTACCAGGACAGTGTTACCCATGTTCAGGAACTGTGCCGGCGCGAGGGAATCGACCAGGTCGATGCGATCCTTTCCGGTCTGCCGTGGGCGGCCTTCTCGCCCGAGGACCAGGCCGCCTATCTGGATGCGATGATGACCGTCCTCAAGTCGGGCGGCCAGTTCGTCACCTTCGCCTACTTGCAGGGCTTACTGTTGCCCGCAGGCCGGCGTTTCAAACGCCAGCTCAATCACTACTTCTCCCGCGTGGAACAAAGCCGGACGGCCTGGCTCAATCTGCCGCCCGCGTTCGTCTATCGGTGCCGGCGTTGACCATCGCGACCAGGCGAATTCCGCCGCCGCCCCGTGCCCACGCTACGACGCCGGGGGCCTGTCCGCAAGCGATGCCGACGGGCCCGCGGCTGCGCGGGCGGGGATGTGGGAATCACCTGCCGGATCGCGTCTGGCGGATGGATCGCATCCGCGAAATCAAGCTGCCATCCTGCCGTGGACCGGCGATGCCTGCGGTACTTGCGTTGCCCTCGAATTGGCGGGAGAATGCAGCGGCGTCGTTTCGGACCAATTGTGACCGTCTGGACGGGAGCGTAAGCATGATCACCGACGTGCGAACCCCGCCGCCACCGGAAGATCGCCAGTGGTTCATCGTGGGCCGCTGGCAGGAATACGAGGGCGAGGGTCGGGCAAACCTGCTCCGCATCATCGGCATCGGCGTGTTCTACGGGATCGAGTTGGTCAACTACTATACGGGGGTGGTCGACCGGCCCTTTCATCAAGCCGTCACCGCCTTGGCCTTCACCTGGGCCATGGTCGGGCTAGGCGTGCACTTCTGCTTGGGGCAGCAGGTCTTCCCGGCATCGCTGAAGTTCCTGTCCACGGCGGCCGACATCGTACTGTTGACGGCCATCCTCATGCTGGGCGACGGACCGAAGAGTCCGTTGGTCGTGGCCTATTTCCTGCTGATCGTGCTGGCCACGCTACGGTTCCGCCTGCGACTGATCTGGTTTGCATCCAGCGGCTCGATGTTGGGTTATCTATTCCTGCTGGGTTACGCCCGGTGGTTTACGGAGCGTGACCTGCACGTCGCGCGCTATCACCAAGTCATCTTCCTGCTGACTTTGGCCCTGACGGGAATCGTCCTCGGACAGGTGATCCGCCGAGTGTGGAAAATGGCCTTGGAGTACGCCGCACGAGTCGCGACGAACAGCGGGCCGACGGAAGAGAAATCGGCTCAGGCATGAGGCCAGCGGACAGAGTGTGAGGAAACCCGTATGGTCTTATCGTCATCCGCGCCGAGTGGTGGCTGCCGCGAGTGCGGGGCGCCGCTGAAACTCGATCAGGCGCAGTGTTGGCTATGCCAGAGCAAACCCGTGGCGACCACGGCAAACAAGGCCGGCGCCGGGCGGCCGGTCGATTCCCGGGCCGCTTACCAGTACAGCCTCTCCTCGCTCTTGCTCATCATGACGCTGATCGCCATCCTGTGCAGCATTTTCAACATGCATCCGGGCCTAGGGATTGCGGGCGCCATTTTCGCGGTTCCGGCCCTGGTGCGGACGTGCCTGGTCGCCTCGGGACGGAGAGCACGCGGCCAGACCTTGACGCCCGGGGGCAAGGTGAGCGTGTTTCTGCTGACCCTGGCCATGATCGTCACGGTGCTCGTGGCTGCCGGCGCCGCCTTCTTCTTTACCTGCCTGGCGACCTTAGTGATCGGCAATTTTAAGCCGGTGGGAACGGGGTCAGGAGCAAATTCGGCCGGGAACACGCTTCTCTTGGCCGGATTCACCTTGAGTCTCGTGGTAGCCCTCGCGATCGGCATTTCCTTGACGTGGCTGTTCTGGAAGCTCTCGCACCGCAAACGCAACCCGTGTCTGCACTGCCCCGACTGCGGGGCGCCGCTTAAGCCCGATCAGACGCGGTGTTGGGTGTGCCATGACGAATCAAGAGAGGCATGTCTGTTGTGCGGGCAGATGATCCCAGCCGGCGCGAGCAAGTGCCCCGACTGCGGCTGGACGTGGAAAAGCGAAGACGTGGAGAACGCGTGACCAACGGACGGCAAGGAAGGTCCGAAGAGTATCTTCGGCATTTGCTTCTCCACCCCTCACCCCAACCCTCTCCCCGGGGTACCGGGGCGAG
>JAPLNJ010001085.1 GCA_026692885.1 Planctomycetota bacterium
CTCTACCACGCCAGCCTCAATCTCTGCCATCGCCTGAACCTCGTCCCGCCCCTGCTCTCCGCACCCCGCAACCAGAAAAACAGCCCTTCCTGAACCAGCCCCGCCGCAACCCCTGCTCTCCGAAATCCGCGAAAACGGCCACCGCCAAATCCGCGTCCGGCAACGGATATGCTTTCAATCTTCTTTAGAATCATTTCGTAGGTCGTTCTCGCTAGGAATCCATGGCGGATTATCACCCGTTGGTTCGTTACCACAAATTGGGACAGCCAATACTTGGTGAACGGTGACACCAGGGACAGAACGGCCAGCGCAATAAGCGCCCAGAACAAGTAATGGGCGTATTCTGCGGCGATGATGCTGAACATGAACGCCACAACCACGGTCACCACAGACACCAAGAATGGTTTGACAAAGAGCCGTTTAGAAAACCTTGTGGAATAGATCACATGTTCGTCACTGCTAAGGCTCATCACCCGTCTCCTAGAAATTGAAGCACATCGCCAGGCATCTGGCGACAGACTGCCTCAAGTTGTCAAGTTACCCAAAATGAAATCCCGACTATCGCCGCCAACCCCACGATCACCACCAGGCAACCACCCGGCTTCGGCAAGCCATTCCGAATCAACCGTCTGGTTTCCATTCCCTACGCAATAACGTCGATGCTTGCCCCGCTATCAATCCGTTTGGCTTGCGCCGCAGTGCGGACATGACGAACCGCTTGGCACCAGCATACCGCACCTTACGCACGGGGCTGCGTAAATCCCCTTGGCACCAGCAGGGCGGTCCACCCCACGGGCTTCCTGGTAATGCTGGTAAAGTTGCCCCGGATTGGCCACTCGAAACTCAATGTGGCCGCAACTACCGCAGATGTCCGCTCGGATTTCTCCGGTTAGCCGGTTCTTGAAAAACAGGGCTTCGGGATTCCTGAACACCACTATTTCCAGCATCTCGTCCGGGCCTCGCCCCTGATTCCCTACGGACACGTCACGGATCAGCTTTGTTGAGCCGCAACGTGGGCATCCGGCTTCGGTGGCTGCGTCCTGGTCGGGTTCTTCGAGCACCTCAGCTTCAATCGGTGGTGCGTCAGGCTCTGGCTCCTGATCGTTGTCGCCAACCTCGGATGGCAGTCGGGCGGCATCCGGTTCTGGTTCGCACGCCTCAACGGAGAGACATTTTCAGCACAGGTCGAAGTTACCAGGGACGGTCTCGCCGCAAGTCGGACATTTCCAAGGTGGGCGAGCCAATTCCTGCTCAAAACTCGCCTCTTCCTCCGGCAATTCGGCATCTGGCAACGAGCCGGTCCCTGGTGGTGCAGCCGTGGCGACTGGCCCGCCCACATCCAAGGCTTGGCCGTCCGGCACCTCCTCAAGGATACTGCCGCAGGCTCGACATATCTTGCCTGAAACATCGACTTGCTTATTGCACTTCCGGCATATCAACATGGCGTTCCCCTTCGGCCATCATCAGCCACCACCGGCCGACGACGGATACTCCTTCGCCACGGTTTTCGTGTTTCGAGCCAGATCCAGCGACCGCCAACAATACCAACTTGCCACCGAGGCGTAGGGCCGCCACGGTGCAGCGATGGCGTAGCTGGTGGCCTTGTCCGGCAGATCCGTCAGGCCGTACCGATCACGGATGGCCGTCCGCACGCCCAGGTCGTCGTGCGGGAACACATCGGGGCGGCCCAGCGAAAAGATCAGAAACATCTGCGCCGTCCACCGGCCGATCCCCTTGACCTGGGTGAGCGTCTCCACCACTCGCTCATCCGGCAACCGCCCGACTCGGCGCAGGTCCACCGTGCCATCGTTCACCTTGGCGGCCAAGTCGGCCACGTAGCCAGCCTTTTGCGGCGACAGGCCGACCGAACGTAGCTCCTCCATTCCGAATCGGGCAAGATTAGCCGCCGTCAGCCCCTCTGGCCCAGCGAGTTCCTGCAATCGCCTGCGGACCGCACGGGCCGCACTGGTCGAAATCTGCTGGGAAACGATGGACCGCACGAGCATGGCGAACCGGTCCCGTTCGAACCGCAACGTGTACGGCCCCACGGCAGCGATGATGGCCGCCATCACCGGGTCTGCGGCCCGGAGATGGCGGCGGGCGGATTGGATGTGGGCGGGGGTTGGTTTCATGGCCGTATCGGCGTTCGCTGCTAGGTCGCCTCCTTCTCATCAGGAACGGCCCATGGAACAAACTCGACTTCCCCGAGTTTGCTAGGGGTGAGCCGGTTAGCGTACTTGCCCGAGTATCCGATCAGACGGAGTAGGACAAGGGTGATGTACCACTTGAACAACTGCTGGGCCTCCCAGCGTACATCGCCGATCTTGACCGAGTAACTGGATTCCCACTCCGACAGTATTCGCCGGTTCTTTTCGTTCGGGTGAATGATGGTGTTCCGCACCTTGGCAACAAGTTGTGGTCCCGTAGTGGCCTTCCCACCCTTCTTCTGCATCTCGGTGGCAATGGTCGTGAGGGCCGACCGTCCGACGGGAACTTCGAAGGGGATGTTGCAATGAGCCAACAATATCTGCAATTTGCTGGCGGCGCTCAGTCTATCGAACTCATCGGATTCAACGATTGTCCGGTCATCGACGAACACCAGCCACGCCAACATCTCCAACGGAATCTGGCCGAACGCAATCGCTCCCTCGGTTCCGCCCGACTGTCTCGATGCTTCGATCAACCAAGTGACGGCTAATTCTAGTGGTTCTTGCCAGTTCTCATGGGACCACCGAGCCATAAAGCCCGGAAATGCTTCGACAAGGTGCTGCCCGTGATGCTCGTCAAGCCACCCTCTCAGATACGATTTCGGCGTTACATCGTAGTTGCCCCAATACTGACAGCTTCTCTCGGCTACATTGTTCGAACCGACGACCAAGAGTGGTGGCGACCACTCGGCGCAAGCAAACGAGAAAAAGATTCGCAGGGCCTCAAGAACCGGTTTGACCTTCTCCTTCTTGAACTGAGTGCCATCCCCCTTGCGAATCTCGCCTACACCGCTGAGTACCGCCTTTTGCGTTTCACGGCCAATCTGGCGCAAAGAATGGATGTCTCGATAGGGCTGTAGCCTGATCCGCCACCCCTCCGCTTCAAGGACAATTTCGTTCCAACGGATGCTGGTTGTCCTTGTGTCTTCCTTGATCTCTTCGTGAAAGTCGTGGTTGCTAATGAATTCCGGGTAGTCTGGCAGATGAAACGTCAATCGGTCGAGCTTGTGACCGGAGCCAATCTCTACCGTTCCTTCTATGTAGCCAGAAACTCGGTGTTTCCCCTGACTGAAGAGGCGACCTCTTGCGGCAAAGGACTTCGAAGCGAGTTTGACTTCTCCAAGAGCGAAAGCATCGAAGTTTGTGCCAGTGAAATCCCAGTACAGACGCATGGGAGACCATTCTTGCGTGATCGTCACCTTGCCTTCGACTTCGGCGTCTCCTTGTTTCAGCACTGCCTGATCCTCCTCGATGAGCCGAATCTCCTTGCCGGGTTCCGGTGTTTCGTACACTGGCTTGATTCGGTCGGGGGGGTGCGGTTGTTCGGTCATCAGCCTGCCTCGCTTCCCTTCTTTCAAAATGACTTGATGTTGCTCATTGCATTCCCTGGCTAGACTCCATTTTCCAAGGCTAAGTTGCTCAATGCGGTCGAAACGTCGTCAAAAGAGTAAGTGACTTCAGATTCGGCTTGGTAGTGGTAGGACAAAAACTGATGTCCTTCCTTGTCATCACTGCTGAAGAAGTAGCAGGCGTTCTCCTCCGTTCTCGGAGAGGGCATGATCTTCACCAACGGCAGCAGACGAAGCCCTCGCTTTTCATCAGGGCTCTTGAAATACAGGTTCCCATCCTCCATCTTCTCCACGACCTCGACGGTATCGATGGCAAATGGAGTCCTCGTACCCATGATTCGTCTGACCGAATACTGGAAGGCACCCGACTTGAATCGTGCCTCTTCCGGCAGCAGCAGTTCGTAAGCTTCCCAAGTTGTACCGAAAACCTCCCGCACCTTGGCGATCAGTTGTCGCAATTGCTCGTTCGCTTCTCGGTCGCTGGCTCCACCGATAGCTCCGGTGTGCGCAGCTTTGCGATTCCTGATCTTGTTGGTGGCCTGGAAAATGGACACAAGCTGCTTCGAGGAAATCATTTTAAGGACATCACGGCTGCGAGTCTTGTAGAGTTCGAAGCACACATCTTCCTCGCTGCTCTGGAGCCGACGAAGTTCGGCGAAAAGGCTTTCGCACACCCTCGTCCAGAGGCCAAACGTCGCAGCCCGAAAGGATAAATTGCCCTCCTTCAGCGTGCCACCGAGCTTCTGTTTGATCCCTGGCCACAGCGTGGGATGCGCAGAAAACGCACTCAAATGAATGATGGCGAGGAACTCAGCCAGAGCCTCGAAGAACTGAACCATCCGTTGCTTCTGGTCGTTTTCACTGCCGCCCTGTGTCAAGCAGACCCACAAGATGGACGCCAGCGGAAAGGGAATCGCATCGACCCATTCCTCAAGGCGTTCTTCCCGGTTGATCGACTTCAGCGAGGACTCGATCTGCTCGATGGTTCCCGGCTTTCGCCAAAGTCGCTGCTCAAGCTCGTTCAGTTCGCTCCGCAATCGAGAGATCGCATGTTGGGTCGCCATAACTCGCCCCTGCAAAGCCCTTGATTTTTGCGGGGGCAGATAAATCGTCGCTGCTTCGAGCATCTCTTGGCCGATGCGGGGAGATGTTTCCCCCGTGCGAATCGAATCTCTCCAAAGCTGCCCGAAGGATGTGTTTAACAGACCCGCCAGGAACTCAGCATCGGTTATTTCAGGCTTCAGAACCAATTGGTAGTAGCTCTTCAGCATTTCGGGTAGTGCATCCTGCGAGGTCGTAGCGGCTGTCGAGGCCATCTGCGGAAGGTAAACGGCGTTCGGCACTTCATCGAAGCCACCGAAGTCCTTCGATGACGGTGGTGCATTTAAGTCGGAGACAACCTCAGCAAATGGATACGCCACCAGCCCCATTCGGCGAGCTTGCTCGACCACTCTCTCGCCCAACTCAATCGGCGTGAAACCTCCGAAGGTCTCGATGGGGACAATCCGCCCGAGGGACGCCGACTTCCCCTCTTTGCGTTCCCTGAGATTTCGCAGCAGAGCTTCCTGCTGCTTCTCGTCGGGGGAAAGGCTGCCGGTGAAAAGGGTGTTTTCCGTACTGCGTTGCAGGACAACGATGTGAGTCGTGATGTAAGTTAGCGGAGCAAAGGTTCCTGCTGGCAGCTCGATGGCCGAAGTGACACGGATTCCCATCCGTTGGAGCGCATGACGGGCTTTGCCGGGCTTCCCAGAAACAAGGAAGAAGCCTCCGAAGACAATGAAGATGCCGACGCCTCCTACGGCGAGATGACGGCATGACTCCAGCATCAACAAATGGCCGTAGTCGTCCTTGATCTCTTCGTTCTTGCCATTGATGTCCACCATTAAGGACTGGTTCGCCTTCGCTCCCCAAGGAGGACAACTGACAACGGCGTCGAAATCGCCAGGTGAGTTGGCAAGAGCGGCTAGAGCATCAGCTTCGTGCAATGTGATCCCAGCCGTTCCTTCAAGCTGCTGCCACATCTGCACATGCAACGGGTTCTTCGAATACGCCTCGTATTTGTCGGGAAACAACGATTCTTTGAGTGGAATCGCAAGGAATCCCATCCCTGCCCACGGGTCGAGAATCGTTTTGGGCGCAAAGGGCTTAATGAGCTTGGCAATGAATTCCGCCACGCCTCGGGGGACGAAATGATCTGTGTGCCTTTCAATCCGGGCAAGAATGAAGGCGACATCATCTACGGTCATCGGGATACCTTCCCCACGACACGCCGACGTAAGGGAGCTGACGCTCATCGCTTCCCGGCTTCCCCCCAGTTTGTCAGCAACCTTCCAAATGGCCTCGATATGTTGCGTCATGATTTCACCTCCGAGGAAGCATCGTCTGATGTACCGATCTGGGGGCCATTGACAAGGCCCCCGTAGATTCCACCGCCACCAAACCCACTGGGCAACTTTTCCACCACCTCCCGATGCACGACACTGCCCCGCCTGCACCTGATCCGCATTCTACCGGACCCGGCTTCGCAAAACACCACCCGGATCAAGCAGCGATTCGAAATCCCAGCCGTCGTCCGACGACCGTGTCCGTCGTCATGATTTGCAGCCGCTCCTTGGCCGCTGTGCTCCCCAAATAGCCGCTATTCCTGAGGCTTTGCAGAATTATTGCAACTTGTCTGGGACCGGTATAGAAAAGGGAGCCGGAGTCGATACGCGGGATGGTACCAGTTGACTGGGTGTAATTCCGCGTCTACTTCGCTGGTTTCCTTCGTTGGAAGGGTCTCCTTCGAAGGGAGAAAGAGATCCAATTCGTCTC
>JAPLNJ010001086.1 GCA_026692885.1 Planctomycetota bacterium
AGATCCTGCGGCGGACCGAGCCGTGGGAGAACGACTCCCTGGGTTATCCCACTGTGGTGCACAACGATCGAGGGTTGCATCCGGATGGGCGGTACTTCTCCGATAACCCGGTGATCCACCAGGACATCGGCGGCGGGCGCAAAGGCGTGTACCGACCGCATTTTGTGGGCTATCTGGGCAACGGCGAGTACCTGCTGTGCTGGTCGGAAAGCCAGCCGTACGACGCAGACCAGAAAATCATCTACGGCCGCACGCGGGATTTCCACACGGTGGACCGCGACCATCGGGGCTACGCGCACTGGCAGATGGGCGATGGGTTGATCAGCCCCTGGCGGGAAGGCAACCGGCTGTATTTGTTCGCCGGGAGGTCGATCCACGTGATGGAGCTGCCGGTCCGAGATCGTAGGGACGATCCGCAGCCACGTCGTGAAGGCGGGCCGTAGCTTAGCGATCAGCCCGTTTCGCGGTTCGGCAGACCGCGGCCGAATCAGGTTTCATGTTGGTGTGTCTTTTGCTATTGAAAGCAGTTTCAACTTGGATGACGGTCAGGAGACTAACGAAAGCGTTGCCGACGTCCCTGAGCCACACGGCACAGCGGCTCGCCGGGCGTGTCGTCGCTTGAACTGTTCCTGCTGGTCGGACGGTTGGTCGGGCGGTTGCATCCAGGGCGACGGGGGGGCAAACTCTTGCCTCAGTTCCTATCCGTCAGTCAAGAAAGGAAGTCACCTTGGTGCGAACTCCGACACTGTTGATACCGCTTCTGTATCGAGATCATCGCACGCGATGTGATCGTGACGGACAACGTGGTCCTGCGCGGCGCCCACAGCGGCCTGTCCGTCTCCAATCAGCCCGTCAAGAACAACGTCTTCTGGGGCTACAACTCACGGGCGTCCGTAGGGACGCTCGTCGATCGGCTGTGGGATTTCGGGCACGGCATCGTCGAGGTCGCGGCGGAACCGATGAAGACCTTTGACCAACCCGGCAAGTACCGCGTGACGCTCATCGTCTGGGACGGCGCGGGCCGCGGCGGACGAACCGAGAAACTGATCGAGGTCGTACGGTAGGACCGCGGAGGACATCGCAGTTGGTTGGCAGCTCCAGAAGCCGGCCGGCGATGTGTCCACGCAGGGAGCCGCCGTCTCAGCCAGCGGTGATCCGTGTTCCCCATCAAACCCAGGGCCAGATGCGGTGGACTTACCCACGGGCAAAGAGAAGCGGCTTCCGCGTCAGGAACTCGGCCCGCACCAACATCTGCACATCGTGGCGGTCGATCCGCGGAGTACCGCCTATCGATCGGTGTCATTGCCGGAACCGAAGGCGGCGTTTGTTGACCTGCGTTTGGCGAACGGGCTGGACCCGAAGTTGAACTTTGCCCAGCAGAAGCAGGTCAGCGTCGTGGACGGCAAGCGGCCGTTTGTTATCGCTGACATCACGTCGGCTCGGCTGGAGACCTACGACAGCCTGGGCAAGATCTATTCCCTGTACGTCACGCTCAGCAACAACCCGACGCTGATCGAGTTTGGGTTCCTGATGAACTGGCCGAACCTGAAGCCGGAAGAGAAATGCACGCAGTACTCGAAGTATGCCTGCCACGAAATGCACTTCTTCCTGGTCCACAAGGACCCGGAGTTCTTCCGCACGGTTGTGCAGCCGTACCTGAAGAACAAAAAGGACAAGCAG
>JAPLNJ010001087.1 GCA_026692885.1 Planctomycetota bacterium
CTGGTGACCTTGATGTCGAGGGTCTTGCAGCAGTTGGCGCAGCGGGTGCAATCGACCATCTGGAAGGCACGCTCGTGAAGTTCAGCAGCCAGTTCGTCGGGATCGAAGCCGTAGTCCTGGAACTTCAGGCTGCGGAGAAACTCGTAGTTCACGTCGTCTTGCGACTTGGCATTTCGCCGCCAGTCTTTAACTACGGTGTCGTGATCCACGGCGTCTTCCTCAACCAAGTTTGGGTATCGGGGCTGAACGCACTTCCAAGGTGAGCCGACCACCGGAAATTGAACACTCGTAGTCCACGATGATTTTGCGAAGGTCGCGGAACAGCCTTTCCCGGCGCTCGACCATCGTGTCCATGATTTGGACCGCCACGCCTACGTCCTCGGCATTTCCGTCCTTGGGTGCGAAGCTGTTGATCAGATCTTTCTCGATGAGCGGTTGCTTGGCGGTCAACATCTTGACCGGCTCGGTCCAGTGCGGGCCTTCGAGAATCGTGCCTTCGGTGAGTTGGGCAGTGATCTCGGCAGCGTCCATTTCCGGTGCCTGCGGTTTCAACGTGGGTAATCTGGTCACGAAACCCGAATTCTACCCCCTGCGGGTAGCCAAACGCAACTGACCAGCCCCGCCTAAATTCAAATCCACCATAGCGTTAGATGCCGGAGTCGCCGGCCGGGCAGGCGATGCCGCCTCCTCGGCCCAAATGCCGCCAACCTACCCACTCCACTTTGACTTTCGCACGGATTCCGGTAACAAAGGGCGAATCCAAACCCGGCCAACGCCCCTCGGAAAACGCTGGGGAACGGTCACGACGGTGAAGCCCGCCACCATCATCTTGCACAGCTCGCCTGTGCGACCTGCTATAATCCAGGACCAGAACCAAACGACAACTCGAAAGCAGGAGAAATGGGATACGCCATGTCGAATAACAGCCTTTATCAGCCTTTCACCCTGCACGATCTCAAACTGGCGAACCGAATTGTCCTGGCTCCCATGACCCGCTCCAGGGCCGGGACCGCACGCATTCCAAACCGGCTGATGGCCGACTACTACGTCCAACGCAGTTCGGCGGGCCTGCTCATCACCGAGGCAACTACGATATCCGAGGAGGCGAACGGCTGGAACGAGTCACCGGGGATCTACACGGACGAGATGGTGGAAGGCTGGAAGCACGTCGTCAACTCCGTTCATGAAGACGGGGGCGTGATCTTCCTTCAGCTTTGGCATCTCGGACGCTCATCCCACAGCAGTTTCCACAACGGCAAGCCCGCCGTGGCCCCCTCGGCCATCAAGATCAACGAGCCGTACATTCACACGCCCACGGGGAAGCAGCCTTATGAAGTACCCAGGGCACTGGAAACGTCCGAGATTCCACGGGTCGTCGATGATTACCGGCAAGCCGCCCAGCGAGCAAAGGCGGCGGGCTTCGACGGTGTGGAAATCCACGGAGCCAACGGCTACCGGCGCAAAAGGCTACACGGACTTCCCGACCTATGCACTGCAAGTTACAGGGATATAGCCGGTGACATTCACGCAGATGGCAGGCTTGTCTCTTGTTCTTGTTACCTCGGTCTGGGCGGCAGAACCGAATGCGAGTACCGCGGCAAAGACAGCGGGTATCCAAGTGCCCGAAGGAAACGTGACACACCATCCAGCGTTTTTTGTTGGTGAATGACCGATGCTAAGACCTGTGACTGAGCGGTTTGACACAGCCCGGCTCACCGAGGTGCTTGTCGTCGTCGGTCCCCTTGGAGCCAAACAGATGGGGTGCCCGGGGATATCTCGATGCGTCAGCACGGAGTCTACAGGGAGACCGCAATCGTCCCGGCTTACGCCGCCGTTCGCTACCCGCCAAATCTGTCCCCGGTCGAGGGTACCGCAATCTGAATGCAGTACCTCACACCGTAACGAAAGGATGGAGCCCATGCCGAAGTTCTACGTTGAATCAGGTCCCGCTCGATGCGTCATCGACGCAATTGACGCCGAGGACGCCGCAGTCAAGGCATTTCAGTGGTCCTGCGACAGCCGCGACAGCGTGCTGGCCCCGGAGTCGCTCGGCGAAACCGCGGTGACCGAGGCCGATGGCTGGGAGTTGGGAGAGGAAATCCGCGTGAGCGAGCAGGGCTTCGGACGCTCCGATGGCCATGTCTTCGACACGATGGACATCATCCCGGTCTGGCAGGGTTACGCTTTTCCGTGGTGCTGACGCGATCGACTACTTCCGCACATCCACGTCTCGGCATCCAAGCAGAAGACGGTGTCCACGTCCTTAGCGTTGCCCATCGCGTAGACACGGCCTCCAGCCACGGCGAAGGAGGAGAACCCGTTGCCCACCGATGACTTCCACAGGATCTTGGGTCCGGTGGCTGGCCAGGATCGGTTCCAGCCGGTTTCCGAGGAAATCCAGTTGTGATGCGGCCCCCGCCAGCATGGCCAATCGTTGGAAGACTTGTCCTGGGCCGAAGCGTGCCTGTCGGACGCGACTACGACTCCCAGGACGCAGGCTAGGCAGAAGAAGATTGCTCGTGCGTCACATATCATGGCGTACTTCTCGCTACTGGCAGGTGGCAGGCTTCCACTTTTTCTCTCGTGTTCCTCACGGTGTCGCCGGACTCGCGGCAAACAGGACTCGTTCGATCAGCCCCGCAATCCTGGCCCTCGCCTGTCGTAGGACCTGAGGTTCCTGAGTGAAGTGCGTCAAATCCTTGATCACGGCCTCATCCACCGCCAGGACATTCTCCGCCTCCGCGATCAGGGCCTGGTGCTTGGCCGCGTCGGCCTGCTTCAGCCGGGTCAGGGCGTCTCGGAGCAGCCAGAAGTACTCGTAGTCTTCGCATCCGTCGCGGTAGTTCTCCAGCCGGATCGAGGAAAGCGGCTGGCGGTTGGGGCCCGGATAGAGCAACTGGCCGTCGCCGTTGTGGGCCTTGCCCGCGTCGTTTCGCCACGTCGCGGGATTCCATTTCACTTCCGGCCACCGCTGCTCGCCGACCAAGTTGTCCCG
>JAPLNJ010001088.1 GCA_026692885.1 Planctomycetota bacterium
AACCCCGTTACAGACCATTGCCACCGTTCAAACGCAGACCAAAGCTTCTGATCGGCGTAGGCAAGGCCCAGCAAATGCTCACGGCCGCGATCATCCTGGGCGCCGATGAGTAGGCATCGTGGGTGGACCTGGTCGTCAAAACCAATCGTGTGACTGGCAAGCCCGAACACCTGGCCGAACTGAAGAAGCGGTTGGATGCCGTGATGGTGCCTTTGCCTGACCGATCTCTGCCAACTGTTCCTGCCCCAAGCCTCGATGGTCTCCCGACCGCCGAGGCTGTTTTTGTTTCTTGAGCTGCTGCCGGCCCGTGTCTGTTCCGGCAGTGCATCCGTTCGTTTGTTGCTGACATCGCCCGTAACCCCTGATCCACAGTCCAAGGAGACCACAGTCTATGTCCACGACCACCCTTCTCGACCAACCCATCGCCCCCGTTGTCCCCGCTGTCCGCCCCTCGACTTCGCCGTCGCAGCGTCTGCGTGCCACGATGGCAGCGGTGCGTGTGTCGCTCAGTTGGTTCGGCACGCGCAAGAGCTTGACCAGCGAACAGAGAACCCAAGCCGCCGATACGTTCGGTGCTGAGGGTACGTTCTTGTCCGCAGGTAAGAAGTTGCTCGACACCCGCCACGAAGCGTACAAAGCGGTGACGGGCGTCAAGGGCCGCATCGTCGCGCTGTGGAAGTCGATGTCGCTGCCGTTCCCGGAACCCGGCATCCGCCTGATCCGCCAAGATCAGATCGAGACGTTCAATACGCAGCTTGGGACGCTCAAGCAAGAACTCGACGAGGCCGTCGCCGAATTGGATCGGCGCTACGAGCATCTGAAATCGGCCGCCCGCAACCGCCTCGGAACGCTGTACAACCCGGCCGATTATCCGGTCAGCCTGCTGGGTTTGTTCCAGGTCGCATGGGACTATCCTTCGGTGGACGCCCCTGAGTACTTGCAGCAGCTCAGCCCGGAAATCTACCGGCAGGAGTGCGAACGGGTCGCGGCCCGGTTCGATGAAGCTGTGCAGTTGGCCGAGCAGGCGTTCATGGAGGAACTGGAGGAGCTCGTGTCGCATCTGACGGAACGGCTCACCGGCCAGAGCGATAACCGGCCGAAAGTCTTTCGGGATTCGGCCGTGAACAACCTGACCGAGTTCTTCGAGCGGTTCAAGCAGCTCAACGTGCGCAGCAACGAACAACTGGACGAAGTCGTCGCCCAGTGCCAACGGATGGTCCGCGGCGTCGAGCCCCAGGCCCTGCGTGACAACCAAGGTCTGCGTCAGCACGTCACCCAGGAACTCTCGCAGGTCCAGAACGTACTCGACTTGCTGCTGGTGGATCGTCCCAGGCGCAACATCCTCCGCCGGCCCAAGTGAGGACGATCACCATGCAGCTTGTCATCACTCCAGACGGCACCGTCCGTTGCGTGTACACCGAAGACCTGGACCTGCACACGCTCGGGCAGCTCACCATCAGCCGTGGCTCACACGTCGAACCCGACGAGCAGGGCCAGTGGTGGGCCGACATGTCGCCGGTCTCTGGTCCAAGGCTCGGACCCTACCCGCATTGCAGCCAAGCCCTGGACGCCGAGCGGCAGTGGCTGGAGTCCCGCTGGCTGGTTTTGCCCGGGTCGTGAACCAGATTGGTTGCCGGCCTGGATCTTGCCTGCTTACCAGCAGGATCTTCCCGAAGAGCTAGCCTCATAAAAGGGCCTGTAAAAGTGCCAGACGCTTCTTGGACCAACATGGCCCCGGAAGCCGGGGTGCAAGCCTGCGCTCGTCCTGGTGCACGCCAGGAGCGCAGGAGGGTTCTTGACGGGGCCAACTCGGAGGCTATTGCATCCAACCTGTCTTGCACGTGACCTATTTTACCCAGTTACCCGCCACAGCCTCCTGCCGGAGGCTGTGGCTGTTTCGTGTTCAACAACAAGGAATCCCTGGTAATGACCCAACGTGATCTCGACTCCGCCGTGGCTGTGGCCACGGGCGAATCCCCCTCCGAAATCCGCCGCCTCGGCTTCGGCATCGCCGACCCGATTGAAGTCTGCTTCGATCCCGAACCCAGCGATGTGCCGCCTGCGTGGCTGGATTGGGATCAGAACGACACCGTGGAACCCGAACGACGCGTCCGACACGACCGACACGTCCATCGCCGCGGCAAGCACGTGGCCGTGTAAGCCACGGATGGTACCGCATCCAGCATCCACGTTCTGCCTATCACCACAACAATTTCCCCAAGGAGCAACAGCCCCATGTCACTGACCGTCACCGAAAAGGAACACTGGAAAGACCGCATATCTCGCCGCATCGACCGGCGAATCGAGATGCTGGAAGCTGCAGAGCCCAACCTCAAGGACCGCATCAACCGCGAAGCCCGGCAACGTGCGCTGGCCTCGCTCGGCTTGGCCGAAATGCAGGAGCAGTTGGACCGCATCGAAGACGAGAAGAAGGTGTTAGAGAAGCGGTCCCAGCAACTCCACAAGGCGATGCTCGCCCACGTTCAGGGCGTGCCGATCGAGGATCTCGAAGACACCTGCTACGTCTACCGCCGCGACGAGGAAATCAAGTCCGCCGTAGTCCGTCGCCAGAAAGTCCACGAAGACGAACTGCTGGGCGAGTGCGAGACGGGTCGCCAGATCCTGCGGTTACGGGAGGAGAAAGAAAACCTCCTGGACACCATCTGGCTCGCGACCAGTCCCTCCCAGTTGAAAACCCTCTGGACCAAAGTCGCCGAACTGCTCGGTACCGCGGCGACACAACTGGAACGCGATGCCTTGGCGATTCCGGCCCTGGATGCCAAGGAAGGGTAGCTGTCCGCGTTGTTGTCCGCACCCGCTGGACGTTCCCTTTGTTACTGCTGTTGCTCACTGGAGCTTGGTTAGCTTACGGGCTGGCCGAGCTCTGGTGGCAGCAGCTTATCGTCACACAAGGAGTCTAAACTTGATCACCATCACTCGTTCCCTGGCTCGCCAGCTGCGGGCCGTGTTTCGCCGGGCTGGCATCGGCAAGGCTTATGGTGGCTACGGCCCCCGTGTTCTGATCTTGGCCGACCAAGACACGCTGCGTATCCGGGCGATGTCCGGTAGCGCTGCTGTTGAATATCAGGCTGCCCACCAGGGTGGCCCCGTGCAAGTGCTGCTACCGCTAAATCTGCTGAACGCCTGCGAAGGCAGCAAGCCTGATCCAGTCCAACTGGACTTCAGCGTTTCTGACAAGGTCACCGCGTCGTGGACGGACAAACGCGTTCCCGTAATGCTCGACTTCGATGTGTCGGCCCCGGACGACACGCTGCCACCGTTTCCACCCCTGCCGTCGTCCTTTGCGACGAACGAACCGGACCTGTGGACCGCGCTGCGGGAAGCATCAGCATCCACGGACCCGAACCCGACGAGGGCCGCCGTGGGCTGCATTCAGATCCGCGGCAGCGAAGGCAAGCTGATCGCCACGGATGGCCAACAGCTCTTGGTCCAGTCCGGGTTTACGTTTCCGTGGACCGAGGAGGACTTGTTGGTCCCGGCCTCGAACGTCTTCGGTTGCAGAGAGCTACCCAGCGATCAGCCGGTCTATGTCGGCAAGACCGAGGATTGGGCCACGTTCAGGATCGGCGCCTGGTCGATTTCGCTCAAGTTGGAGAAGGACGCCCGCTTCCCGGACGTGGCGCGGCACGTGTCCGATCCACGCTTGGCAACGTCGCGACTCTGCCTCGCCGCCAGCGACGGCGATTTCCTGACCGATGCCCTGCCGCGGTTGCCGTGCGAAGAAGAGACGAACCGGCCGATCACCATCGACCTGAACGGACAAGTGCTGATCCGTGGCAAGGGCGCTGACCAGCCGCGTGCCACTGAATTGACTCTGTCCAACTCCCGGCTCGAAGGCGATCCCATCACGATCAACTCGAACCGCGAGTACCTGCTGCGTGCCATCCGGCTCGGATTCCGCGAAGTGCTGTTGTACGGCAACACCGTGCCGGTGCTGTGCGATGACGGCCGGCGCCAGTTCGTGTGGATGCCCCTTGAAGTGAAGGCCGCTATCCCCACAGGTCCCGATCTCATCCGCATCGCATCGCCCCAGCGTCCGGCTGACAGTGCGAGCGGGGCTCACAAACACAAACAACCCAGGAGCAAACCCGTCATGTCGGAAACGACTACCCCTGCCATACCACCAACAACACCAACAACAACCAGTGGCGACAAGTCCCCCGCCAAACGCAAACGTCCGGCGCAGCCTCCCCGAGGCACCATCGAGCAGACGATCGCCCTGCGTGACGCGTTGCGGGCCACTGTCGCGCAGGCCAACGAATTGATCCGCACCTTGAAGCACCAGAAACGTGAAACGCGGATCGTGAACAGCACGCTCGAATCGTTGCGGCAGCTGCAAAAGGTCGGGACGTAAACCGGCTGTGAAGGATTATCTGCACTTGCTGTACCTGCTGTACCTGCCGTACCCGGCCCAACGGCAGTCACTGCCCGCGGGCTAATCGAAGTTCAGCCTGGGCTTGATCGCACCAGGCTGTGGATGTACCTCGCGATCACCACACAATCTAACTCTGGGAGGTTTTACCCATGCCACTTGTCTTGAACGTTGGCCTGAGCAAGAAGCTAGGTTTGCCCGATTATGGCAGCGTCGGTGCCACATGCCACGTCACCGTCGAACTGGAGGGAACCCTGCTGCAAAACGACCTGGAGACGTTCCAGCGTCATGTTCGCAACGCTTACGTCGCCTGCAGCCAAGCAGTGAACGACGAACTGTCGCGACAACGTCCGGCCGAAGCGACTGCCAACTCTGGCAACGGGCACGGCAACGGAGCCGCCAACACACCGAAAGCCAACGGTAACGGTAACGGTAACGGCAGCCACGCCACCGGTAACGGCAACGGCAATGCCCCCGCCGGCAGCGCCAATCATCGTGCCTCGCAAAAGCAGCTGGACTTTGCCAATCAGCTCGCGCGGCAGATCAAGGGTCTGGGTGTGCGTCGCCTGGAAGAACTCGCCAGCAAGATGTTCGGCAAGCCGCTGACCAATCTGTCG
>JAPLNJ010001089.1 GCA_026692885.1 Planctomycetota bacterium
TGCGGTGTTGTTTAGCTTTCGGCGAGTTTACAATGTCGGCGTGTTGCTGAACATGCAGGACGGGAGCCATTCATCGAATTGCCCTTCTGGCACCTGCCCCACGATCAACCGAACGCTTTGACGGAGTGCCTCCATGAAGAATCTGACGCTGCGACTCGCAGTCCTGTTGGCCGGTGTTGTGGTCCTTGGCGACTGAAACGAATCATCCGCCCTCACTGTGGAACCCGCCCCATGATCCGCACCACAACCCTCGTCGCCGCCGTCGTGTTGGCTGCCGTCCAAGCTCCCGCCCAGGACGCCAAGCCCCTCCGTGTCTACTTCGTCGGCAACAGTGTCACCGACACGATCAAGTACGGGGCGCTGGCCGACCTGGCGAAGAACCGGGGGCACCAACACGTCTGGGGCCGCCACATGATTCCCGGTGCGCCCCTCCAGTGGATCTGGGAACACCCCAAGGACGGCTTCCAAGAGCAACCCTTCGGCCACTACCCCACCGCCCTTGCCGATCACCCGTGGGACGTTCTCAGCCTCCAGCCATTCGACCGGCACTTGGACGGCAAAGACGGTGACCTCACGATGGCGAAGAACTTTATCGAGTTGGCACTGCCCAAGAGTCCCGACTTGCAAGTCTACGTCTACGCCCGCTGGCCCCGGCAGGGCAAGGACGACTTCGACACCGCATGGCTGAAAAAGTACACCGGAGGTTGGGACGGGACGAACGAGACCAAAGACTACTTCGAGCGGCTGACCCTGGAGCTTCGGAAGACGTGCTCGAACTTGAAGAAGCCGGTTCTGATGGTGCCGGTCGGACACGTCATGTACGAGTTGAACCAACGGATGAAGGCCGGGGATGTGCCGGGCCACAAGCAGATCAAGGAGGTTTTTGCTGACGGCATTCACCTGAACAACGTGGGCTCCTACGTCGTGGGCTGCACGTACTTCGCCACGATGTACAGGGAGAGCCCGAAGGGGTTGCCGGGGGAGCCGTACAAGGTAATGGACTCCAAGCTGGCCGAAGTCATCCAGGACACGGTGTGGAAGGTGGTCAGCACGCATGAATTAGCCGGGGTCAAGCCTCCCGTCAATGCCATCTTTGATCCCAGCATCGAACGAACTCGGTGAGGCAGCAACCAGGCGGCGCCCCCATGTGCGGCGACCAGCGGAGGATTACCGGCAATGCGACTGGCGTGGATGACGGACATACATCTGAACTTCCTTGAAGCCATCAACCGAGGCCGGTTCCTGGAAACGGCACGGGACCAGGCCGACGCCTTCGTCATCAGCGGGGACATCGCCGAGAGTCCCAGCATCACCGGCGTTCTGACGGAGATGGCGGACGTTTGGCAGAAGCCGATCCACTTCGTCCTGGGGAACCATGATTTCTATCGGGGTTCCATCGGCAAGACCCGATTCGACGTAGCCAGTTTGGCTCACCAACGGGAGTTTCTGACGTACCTGACGGCAACCGGTGTCGTGGAACTCTCACCGCAGACTGCGATTGTCGGTCACGATGGCTGGGCCGATGCTCGGCTCGGCGATTTTGAAGGCTCGGACGTAATCCTCAACGACTATGTTCTGATCGAGGAACTGGGTAAGTGGAAGGGCCGTTCGTACCTGGACAAGCCTGCACTCCGAGAAGCCCTGAACGTCCTTGGCGACGAGGCTGCCCGGCACTTTGAGGTCGTCCTCAAGCAGGCGGTTGCCCAGTACCCATCGGTGATCGCCGTGACCCATGTGCCACCCTTCAAGGAAGCCGCTTGGTACGACGGCAGGCATTCGGACGACAACTACCTCCCGCACTTTGCCTGCAAGGCGACCGGTGATGTCATGCGGAACATCATGGAGGCCAACCCGCAATCTCGGCTGCTCGTTCTGTGCGGACACACGCACGGCAGCGGTGAAGTACAGATCTTGGAAAACCTCCAGGTCTTGACCGGAGGGGCAGAATACGGACACCCGGCGATTCAACGGATCTTTGACATCGGATGATGACCCCAGGCTCAGTGCTGGAGCAACTTCCGGGGAGGCTGAAAGGGACGGACCATGCAGACATCTTTCAAGATTTCGGCGACGTTTTTCTGCTGCGTGATCTTGGGCTTGGCCGCTGCCCAGGCTGCGGAGCAACAGGACACCCAATCCTTCGTCTACAAGAAAACCAAACAGGCCGACCTGGAGTTGGTCGTCCACTACCCGCCTGGATGGACGGACCACGACAAGCGGCCAGCCATTGTGTTCTTTTTCGGCGGTGGCTGGGAGAACGGCACGATCAAGGCGTTTAAGCCACAGTCGAAGCATCTTGCAAGCCGGGGCATGGTGGCGGCACGGGCGGATTACCGAGTGAAGTCCCGGCATGGCGTCACGCCAAAGGAATGCGTCGAGGATGCCAAGAGTGCCGTGCGGTGGCTGCGGGCCAATGCCGCCAAGCTCGGCATCGATCCTGACCGGATTGTGGCGGCTGGTGGATCGGCAGGCGGTCACATCGCCGCCTGCACCGCCTTCACCCCCGGCCTGGATGCCGAAGATGAAGATGCCAAAGTTTCGTCCAAACCCAACGCCCTTGTGCTGTACAACCCCGTCCTCCGCTTCGGTCCCCAGATGACGCAACGGATCGGTAACGACGAGGCTCTGGCCAAGGCCATTTCGCCCACCGAGCACCTGACCAAGGACAGTCCGCCGACCTTGATTCTCTTCGGCACCGCCGATTGGTTGTTGGGCCAGGGTGAAGAGTTCATGAAGAAGTCCAAGGAACTGGGCCATCGGGCCGAACTGTTCACGGCTGAGGGCCAGCCCCACGCCTTCTTCCACCAGCCACCGTGGCTAGAACGGACGACGCAACGGATGGATGAGTTCCTGGTGTCGATTGGAATCTTGGAGGGGAAGGCGGCGAGCGACCCACCCACCGGCACCAAGGCTTCCTTCAAGGGCTGGGAGTTGTACGTCTGGCAGCAGGACGGCGACAACTACTTCTCCCTGCTACCTGGAACGAACCGGCTGAAGACCGACGCAGAAATAGCCGCAGCAGCAGCAAAGGGCATCGACGCCATCAAGCCCAAGCTGGATGAATTGAAGGCGGGGGAAATGGTCTTCATACACGGCAAGCGGTTAGGCGATGGACCACCAAATGATCAGGCCAATCTGCTCCGAGAGCATTCCAGGAAGATCGGTCTAAATGCCCCGTGACCGGCAGGGATCTCTGCAACGAAACCAAAGAAGAAGCCAGCTCCAGCCCATAACATGGCGGAGATGATCTGCGATCCCGACGCCGCTTGTATCCTCGCAAAGAACGAGGTCGGAGTATGAGAATCATCGCATCTGCCACCCGTTCGTTTGTGCCTGCCGGACACGAGAACCCTTTGTCGCCGGGAGTCCTGAAGAAGATCCTGTTGGAGAAGGCGGATCTCCAGCCAGGACGTATCCAGATGGTCAACTGGGCAAGTCTCGGTGCAGGTAAGGAATTTGTCCGACACTACCACGAAGACATGCAGGAGATCTTCATCCTGGTGCAGGGGGAGGCGGAGATCACGGTCGGAACGGAGACTACCACCCTGCATCGTGGCGATGCGGTCGTGGTCGATCCCCGTGAGGTTCACCAGATGCGAAATGCGGGAACGGAGGCGGTGGAATATCTGGCAATTGGGATCACCAGCGAAGCCGGGGGCAAGACGGTGGTTGTGGAAGAGTAGACGATCTACCCAATCTCCAGCACCTCGCCCTCCCATTGAATCCCAAGCTCATTATCCACGCCATCCTCGAACAACACACTAGCGGTTTACTACCAAACGACACCTTGAATGCGGGAGCAACAACATGACTACGGAAACGCAACTCACCCTGACTGGACTCCACTTGGTCGGATTGCAAAGCCTCCGCAAACGCTGGGGCTGGTTCCTTGCCCTCGGCATCGTGCTGGTGGTCCTGGGCATGGTCGCCCTTGGCTCTTCCGCATTCATGACTCTGGCGACGATGGAATTCGTGGGCTGGCTGATGATCTTGGGCGGCGTCTTGCAGGCTGCTCACGCCTGTTCCTGCAAGGGCTGGGGCGGTTTCTTCATCGATCTGCTGACCGGCATCTTGTACGTCGTGGTCGGATTCATGGTCGTGGCGAACCCCGGAACGACGGCAGTCGCCTTGACGCTGCTGATCGCCATGTTCCTGATCTTCGGCGGGATCTTCCGCATCATGGTGGCTCTCGTGGTTCGTTTCCAGAACTGGGTTTGGCTGCTGTTGCACGGCGTCGTGAATCTGCTCCTGGGGATCGCCATCTGGCGGCAGTGGCCGCTGTCGGGTCTGTGGGTGATCGGGCTGTTCGTCGGAATCGACATGCTGTTCAACGGCTGGTCCCTGGTCATGCTGGGCTTGGCGGCGAAGAACCTGCCCACGACAGAACGACCGGCCTGATCGGCTGTGGCGGTGGCAGGATTGCCCTGCGGATCACGATTCATTGTCGTGGGGAACCGAGAGACCGGCCATGCGTACCATCCGTCTGCTGATCTGTGGCGGATACGGGGCACTGCTCACCGTGCTACTACTGGCTCCCAACCCAGCAGCAGTCGTCGGACTCCGCAGGGTTCCGGTCTTCCCCTGGGGAGACATCGGCATCCACTTCACAGCCTTCACCATCCTGACTCTGCTGGTGTACGTTGCCCAATGGCCGAAAGGAATTGGCTGGGCGGCTTCTGCCGTCCTGGTGGCCTACGGTATCACCACCGAGTCCTTGCAGTGGTTTGTTCCGTCACGGGCCGTTGAACTGCTGGACTATACGGAAAACATTCTTGGTGTTGCGGCTGGCACGGGGATTTACTGGTTGGGGCGGGCGTGGAAGAAAGGACGCAGCCCGGAGTGAAAAGCGGGCCGGATGATGGCGGCGAAGTTCCGACTGTTTCAGGAACGACACGGACAAGCTGGCCCGGATGATTATCTCCGTTGCGCATGCGGGCCTGGAGAAGATGTTCCTGGAGGTTGGCCAGCCGGTGGCATTGGGCGAGCAGGCCCCACCACCGTCGAAATCAGAGATTGACAAGTTGCTGGCCGTTACACCCAGCTACGGGATCGAGATTCGGTTGCCGCAGGACTGATCGTGCTGGATGGTTACACATCCACCATGATGTAAGTCATTTTCGCCTCTTTCCTCGTCCTTTCTTAGGAACGACCTGCTTCTTCTCCATGAAGGCGAAGTTCATCAAGTGCGGCTCTCGCTTGCCTTCGACCTGCACCGTCTTCAAGATCGTAACATCGAAGTCAGGTGCGAAGCTGTCTCGCAGTTCGTCCTCGGACGAGAAGTACA
>JAPLNJ010001090.1 GCA_026692885.1 Planctomycetota bacterium
TCAGCGGCCGGTATCCGGCCTTGCGCATCGCCGCCGTCTTGGCTACGTTTACCCACCGGCCTGAACCGAGCAAACCCAGAGACCGGCCGCAACGGCCGTTCTGAGACCCCTCCCAACACCTGGGGAAAATAGACAGCTACGCCGCGTTCGCTCGCCCGTGCACTCGCCACGGGCGAAACTACGCCGCGCTGCTGAGTTCGCCAGAGTTGCCGGGACGCAGCCCTGTTTTGCTGGACTGCGAGGCACGACCAAGCGACGATTACTTCAGCGAGTCCTTCAGCGATTTCAAAGCCCGGACCTTGATCTTGTAGCACGCGGGCTTGGCCGGGCGGTCCATCAGTTCGCCCGGCTTGAACGGATTGGGAACGCCTTTCTGAGCCTTCCGGGCTGGGATGAGTTTCTTCTCGATCTTTACCAGCCCTAAGGCTGCGAACACGCCGACCCCTTTCTTACCCATGCTCTTGGTGGTCTCCGCCGTATACGCTTCCAGGACAGCAGCGACCTGTTTCTTCGACAGGTTGGTTGCGGCCGAGACGTTGGCCAGGATTTCGCTCTTGGTCGGGGGTTTCTTGGCAGCAGCAGCTTTGGCCATGATTCAGTTTCCTTCCGTGCTTCTTGGGGTGTTGTCGAACAAGCGGGTCAGCGTCGCTTTGACGTGAGATGATTAAACCCCATTGGCCGGGATATGCAAGGCCCGTGTTGGCCCGTGTCGACGCAGTTGCCGAAAGCGGGTCCCACGTGCGTCATGCCGCTGGCAAGGGTTTCTACATCCATCCGCCAACGTAGTTGAAAGTGTTTTCAAACGGATTGGCGCCATACCTCGATTGCCCTTTAGCGTCCAGACGGTTCTTGGACAAGAGTCATGATCGGGGCCAGATTAGAGGCCACCGCGTTCCGCGTTGAACGCGGTTCGCGATAACCAGCGGTATCGGCCACCGACGCCAGGTCCGACGATCAGGCGATTGCAGACGGCGACGAGGGCTGGCATAGCCAGCGACCAGACTGCAGCTAGGAGGGCGAAGTGAGGCAGGCGTGACGGCAGGATGGTGAACCGGCATACCCATCGGTCACCGGCCTAAATCGCGGCGTACAGGTCCATTGGCGACAACTACTCCGCCCATCGACACGCGCGTCTACCGACGCCAGAAACCATCCTAGGCCCAAAACAAGCGAAGGCGGAATCGTTTTTCGGTCAGTTTTTCGCGGCGCGGTGGGCGCGCACCGTGAGCGATCTGGCCTCGGGCCACGGCTGTCTGCTCAAGTTTTGTTTGTTTCATGGGGAGGAAGTTTCTGGGGATCGGCGTTGCGGCGGTACCGAAGCGTCCAGACTTCGGCTTCAAGATTTCACAATTCAGCAACGCAGCGGCTTGCGTAGCTGCTCTACCAAACGAAAGAACACGGGTTGCCACGAGTTCCAGCCTAAGAACCGATAGATGATTTTTCCCGCGGTGCGAATGATCTGAGCCGGAATGGCGATCATCGCGTTACAGAAGGTGAGGAAGTCCACCCGCAACAGAGTCTTCTTCTCCGCCTCGTGCTTTTCTTTCCAACGAGCATGGACCGGAACCAAGAGAGCAGCCCAGGCTTTGAGACTCCAGGCGAGGGAAGCCATGACCATATAGGCCCAGTTGCTCGTCAAGTCGTCCAGGGGAGCGGTCAACGCATGGACGCCATTCTTGTGCTGCTCGATCAGGTTCTCTTGGTCGCAGCGGTCGTTGGCGCGAAAAACAATCTGCTCCTGAGTGCTCGTCCAGTCGTTCGTGATGTAGAAGAAACACTTCGAATCGTCAAACAGCTTGAGTTGGCCACGCGAGACCTCCAAGTCTTTCCAAACCACAATCACCCGGTAGTTCTTTCGACAGTTCCCGGGGCGGTAAGAAAACTCAGCCACATACTCGCCCACCAAGCGAATGTTCTCGAACTCGCGTGCCTTGACAATCTCCTCCTTGATGTTCTTGGGCCGTTGGCGGGGCTGGGTCTTGACCGCATACCGCGGACGACGCTTCAGCCGCTTCCAGGCCGTTTCCGGCAGGCTTTCCACGATCTTGTACAGGTTCGGCATGGCATCGAGTCCGAAGACGAATCCCACGCCGTCCGCATCCCAGCGATCGAGATGTTCCGTCTGGGAGAAGTCGGTGTCGCCGCGGAGGGTGATCTTCCGAAACCCGGCTTTGCGGCACAGGCGGATGGAGCGATCGAGATAGATGGCGGCGTCTTCATGGCTGGGACGATTGCCACTTCGATTCACGATGTACAGCGGTTCGGCGGTGTTGGCCAGCGAGATGATGAGCGGATGATATCCCCACTGACCTTTGTAGTTGATATCCATTCCCTCTTTACATTCGCCGTAGGTCTCCACCATCGTGCCGTCAGCATCAAGCAACGCTTCCTCAAAGAATGAGGCGGGTTGTTGTTGCCAGACCTTGATTCGTGTCGCGTTAAAGGTCTCCATCAAGGAATGGATGTGAGGAACTTCAAATCGTCGACAGAAGTCCCCTTCGGTCGTCGGGTCCGGGATTCGCTGTGCTCCTAGCGCGTTTAGATAAGCCTCGTCGTTGCGACGCAACTCAAGGTGCTCCAAACATCGACCACCGGCCAGCAAATTGTATGCGATGTTGAGGACGTGATCTGACTCGCTATACGGCAGGTAGATCTTAAACAGGTTCAAACCCCGATTGATGGCGTCGTCCAGTTCAAGTTGCTTCACCATTTGATGAATCATACCAATTCCACCCGCAGCCACGGCCTGCGTTCGATCGTCGGTCTCATAGTGTGGGACCGGCACAGCACCGGACACTCGATGCTCAGCTTCGTCTTATCCAATCGTTTTTCCATTCGCCGCTTGCGTCTGATCAATTTCCTGCGTAACTTGGCGTTCACTCGAAAACCCTCCGTGTCTGGGATGTTGGAGATCTTCACACTCCATGAAACACCCAAGAAACCCGAGAGTTTTCGAGTTTTTTTGATATTTTCCCGACGCGAGCCCTCCAGGCTACGCTGGTTTAAGGCCTAGGCACCTACAAATCCAGCGCTAGTCGGTCTGCCTTCTCCGATCTGAGAACAGCCTGAATCACGATCACGTGAGCCGGTGAGACCTCAATACCCCGCGCTGCCAGGATCTCAACAAGGCGCGGCGGAGTCGCATCGGGATGCTCCACCAGACAAGCTCGAATCGATTGAGTCTTGCCGAAATGTGTATCGTCGTATGACATGGTGGCCTTGGTCCGGTGTGGGAATGACACGCACCTGGTTGGCGATGTACGTCGCTGGCCACGCTTCCGGTCTAGCAAGCCAATTCTACGGGCATCAGAAAGTTCACGGCCGGTGCCAATTGCACGTTCTGGCAGCGTTCCAGGCAGAACTGGCGGGGTTCTTCGCGACTGAGGCACAGTGCGAGAAAGCGGTCCTTGCCCAGGAACCGGATCGGGCTCACGACTCGGTGGGTCGCGACACCCTTGGAATCGCAGTAGTCGAACGTGACGACCAGGTCGTCTGACTGGTGTATGGCTCGGTAGATGAGTTGACGCATGTTTGGCCTCCGTACTGTAGTCCCTGGATGACAGTAGAAGTATCGCCACCTGCCGTGACACGTCTGGTCTTGGACTCGTAATCAATCGCGAAAGCGAGCGGTGGAACCAACCCGGGGCCATCTCCCGCACCGTCAGGATCGTCGCCCCGCGTCTGTGTTCCGAACCGCCGGCGTAGGTTCGGTGTCTTTCAAGAAAACCTCCTCGTGCTGACCAACCGTGTCACGGCCACGGCAATAATTCTGCAAACGAAGGAGGTCCGAGACATGGCGAAGTACTACGTTCATTCAGGTTGGGTGCGGTTGGTCCTGGATGCCAGGACTCCCAAAGATGCCGCCGTGAAGGCGATTCAGTGGTCCCATGACCGGCAGGCTGAGGTCTTCGCCGAGCCGGCGGATGATCGGATTCGGGAGGCCGAGCTCCTGGAGTGGCAACTCGACGACCAGATCACGGTGAACGAGACGGGGTTTGAGAGCCACGACGATAAGATTTTCGACACGGTCGATCTGGCTGCCGTGCGTGAACGTGTGGTCCGCAGGACGTGATCCGGAAGTCCGGAAGTGCTCATGTCTGGTGAACCCCGCTTGCCAGCAACAGGCATCGGGCTACCGTGCCTCCGGACGCAGCTTCGGCGGGTTTCAAGAAATCTTCAGCCGATTGACCAATGGTGTCACCACGCTGCCGAAAATACTGATAGCAAGGACAAGCACAGAGGAGGAATGGAAACCCGCCCGCAACAGGAGTTCGCTCAAGAACAGGGTGCAGTAACACCCACGGCACCTGCAGCAAGCGAAAGGACCCCACCATGAACGCGACCTACGAGCGATTGATCAGCCTGCTGGATGAACGCGAAGTCCGGTACTCGAACAACGACGACAATCAGTCCGCCTGCGCGGATCTCCGCGGCGAAGTGGCCATGTACCGGGTCGTGGCCCAGGTCGACGAAGAGGCCGAGCTATTCCAGGTCTACGGTTACGCGCCCATTCGGATTCCCGAGGGTAGCCGTCCCGCGATCGCGGAGACGGTGGCGCGGGCAAACTACGGCTTACGCGTCGGCAAGTTCGAGCTGGATCTCGATCAAGGCGAAGTGCGTTTCCAGGCCAGCCAAGTCCTGACGGACGACGGCATAGGTGACGGCGTCATCGACCGCCTGATCACCGTGACGATGGCCATGCTGGACATGTACCTGCCAGCCGTGCTGTCCGTGATCTACGGCAACGAGTTGCCGAAGGATGCCATCCGGTGTGTCGAGGGTGGCCGGTGCGGTGGCGACGAAACCGAATGCGGCACGGACGAGGCCGCTGACTGAGCAACCAAACAGACTTTTCTTTAGCGGTCGGGAATAAACCGGCCGGTTCAAGCGTCTTATCTTGTGGTGCATGCGCGAAACTTTCTTGCGAACCTTCCGCGGCGTGCCTCGTCCTTCTTAACAGTGAGCGACGTTTGACGGCGAGTGGCCTTGGAGCCGCTCCTTGGCGGAGAACACGAACATGACGGTCTTGCGGTCGAGTTACATTCGCGAACAGAAATGCGACGGGCGGTTTGCCGGTCAACCGGCGAATACCCTGCCCCCGCATCGTCTGCGATTGTGACACTCGGCCTAGCCATCCGATCGAGCTTGACAAAGCCCGGTGTCACCAAGACGCCGGGCTTTTTTCGTTTGGGTCGGTAGCTGAGACGGTGTAGCACCTGGCTGAAAACCAGGAGACGAGGATTCGAGCACCTCCCGACCCACTACGCGACTGCCGCGTGCCAATTTGGCTCGTTCGTCTATCGGTTTGAGGATGACGCCCTTTCAAGGCGTCGAGGCGGGTTCGACTCCCGCACGAGCCGCTGACATCAGAACGTGGCGAAGTCTGGCATCGCGCCTGGTCGGGGACCAGGAGATCGCCGGTTCAAATCCGGCCGTTCTGACTGGAGACAAACGGGCAGAGGTGCAGATGGGAGCACGCCTGCTTTGGGAGCAGGAGGGTTCCGGTTCGACTCCGGGG
>JAPLNJ010001091.1 GCA_026692885.1 Planctomycetota bacterium
AAACACAAAACATACACGAAGCTCAACATATCAAACTAGTACCAGGATGCTCCGCCGGACGTGCAGAAGCGATTGCTGGCCGGCATCGACTGGGGTGGTGGCGTGTTGTCGCGGACGGTGCTGGTCATTGGGACCGGCACCGGAAAGGGAGCCGGTTTGGTCAGGGAAGCGGGGACCAGGAGGCGGCTGCAGGACTATGGGGGCAGAGAATGGCCCAGCTCGGCGCGGGTTTGTTTGAACGCGGAGTGAACGATGGTGACCGGGATGTTGTCCTGCGAGGGCCAGAAGGTGGCAGAGAGCGAGCGGCGCGGTGCCGAAGGTTTGGTGGGAGGTCGCCGCCCGCGGTGCATGTCCACTTGCGGTGCTCGCACGACTCGATGGCCGACACGGGGACGGAGGCTCCCGCAAGCGGGAAGCGTGCCGCAGAACGTGGGGCAGAGCGAGGGCGAGGGGTGAAGCGGAGCAACGCACCGCCGGCTGCTTCCGAGGAAGTCGACGGGCAGCCTGCGTGTGAGACCGGCCGCCGAGATCTCCCTTGCGGGTCCAGCTCGGAAGGGCGAACTGGGTTCCTCCTACCAAAGATCCAACACCGGGTAGCAGGGGGCCAGTGACGGGCCAGCAACAGCGGCCCAGTCACCAGCGACGGACTCCGCGCACGAAAGCGGGGCGGCCGCCCAGCCGGAGGTTGAGTCCGGCCGTGACGTCCGCCCCGTGCTCTTGTGTGCCGAGCAGGACGGGCCAGAGCTTATTCGGGTGGTCTGTCTTTCAGGCGATAGCTGTCTCCTTGAATGACGACTGCCTCCCCGTGATGCATCAGCCGGTCGATCATGGCGGTGGCCAGGGTGTTGTCCACGTCGAAGATTTTGCCCCAGTCACGGAAGGATCGGTTCGTGGTGATCACGAGGGAGCCGAACTCGTAGCGGGCAGCGACGACTTGGAACATCAGATCGGCACCGCGTTTGTCGATGGGCAGATAACCCAGTTCATCGAGGAGGAGTAGGGAAGGGGTGGTATAGACCTTTAAGGCTTTGGCCAGCGTGCCGTTGATCTGGGCGGCAGTCAGTCCGTTGAGCATGTCGACGACGCGTGTAAAGCGGACCGACACGCCCCGTTCGCAGGCGGTGTAGCCCAGGGCGGTGAGGAGATGCGTCTTGCCGATCCCCGTCGGTCCAATCAGTACGGCCGACTGATGTTGGGCCACGAACTCACAGTCAAACAGGCGCAGGACTTTTTGTTTGGGGAGGCGTTTGGGGAAGGCGAAGTCGAACTCTTCCAGGGTCTTGCGTTTGGTGACTTCGGCGGCCACCAGGGTCACCAGCACGTCCAGTGGGGAGCCGTTCTTGCGTGCCGCTTCGTTCAACACTTCCGGATAGATCTCGGCGATTTGGTCCAACCGCAACTCGGCCAGGTGTTCGCGCAGTGCGGCGTGGGGATCAGGGTTAGTCATGGTCTTCCTCCGCTTGGGGTTCGTGGTCTTGAAACAGTCGGTCATAGGCCCCGGGGTCGGGGTCCTCCAGTTCGATGTCGTCGATCAGTTCCTGACGTTGCAGTCGCAAGGGCATCGGGGGCGGGAGTTCACGGCGGCGGCGTTCCTGTAACAGGAGCGTCTCCACGTAGGCCGCATCGTAGGTCTGGTATTGGTGAGCCGCCGCGAAGTGTTGCCAATCTGAATCCGCCCGCAGTCGCCCCAGTCCACTTGACACGCCTCGCCCGGTTGATACAGGACTTCTTGATAGATGCGGCCGCGTGCCGGCCGGACTTGCCGGACGTGCTGCCGAACCAGCGAGATGCCGCCCCGGTAACCCTCCGCCCCCCGGCGGATCTCCTCCAGGATGTGGACGGCGGACAGCCCGGGATACTTGGCCAGCAAGGCGTCGATCTGCGGCCGATACGGATCGAGCAGGCTGCCGCGTGCCCGTCGTGCCGCCGTGGCCGGCGGCTGTTCCATTGCCAAGGCTTTCTTCACGGTCCGGCGACTGCAGTGCAACCGTTGGGCGATGGTCCGGTGCGAAAGTTTTTCGATTTCCGACAGGCGGCGGATCTCCGCCCACAGGGCGACGTTCATGGGTTCCTCCTGGCCGCGGTCGACGGCTCCTGGTCGGCCAGCGTGCGTAGCAGTTCCTGCAGTGCCGCGGGGCCGCCACGTTCCACGCGCGCCCGCGGCAGCGACAAGACTTGGGTCAGCGGCGCCTGGTACGCCACCAAGTCGTAAACCACCAGTTCGTCGCGCGCCGCGACCACCGCCTCTTCCCGCACCCGCAACACCATTGTCCTCTTCGCCAGCGACAACGGCCCGAACACCGCCCGCTTCAACGGCGGGATGCGCGGTGCCAAAGGTAGCGTCTTCGAAGGCGGCATGAGGGTGCCGTTTTTCATCCGCTGGCCAGGCAAAATGGAGGCGGGCCGGCTCGTTGGTCAGATCACGCAACATGTGGATGTCTATCCCACGCTGCTCGAACTCGCGGGCGTGCCCATGTCGGAGAGCAAACCGCTCGATGGCATCAGCCTGGTTCCGCTCCTGCTCGGCAAGACGTCGCTATGGCCGCCGCGTACGCTCTTCGACATCACCGGGCGTGGCGGCAAAGACGGAGCGCCGATCCCCGAGTATCCTGGCACGGCGAGAACGGAAACGCATCGCTGGGTACACGATGGCAAGCAGGCCATGCTCTTCGATCTCCGCAACGATCCCGGCGAAAAGTCCAACCTCGCCGCAAAGCAGCCCGCCCTCGCCGCCGAGCTGGAAAAGGCTTATCGGGCGTGGTTTCACGAAGCCACCGCGCCCACCGGCGGCAAGGTCGAGCGATTCCCCGTCACCTTGACCGAGGGCACGGATCTCCTCGTCCCCAACGCCGGCCGCATCGGCGGCGTGCAACTGTTTGGCAAAGGCTGGGACTACGACTGGGGCACCTTTCCGGCACCGTCCGCCGCATTGTCCTGGCGTCTCGCCGTGCCACAAGCAGGCCGCTACGAAGTCAGCGTGCTGCACACCGCCAGAACCACCGGCGGCGATGTCCGTGTGAGCGTCGGCGACAACCAAGCCCGCAGCGCGATCAGCACCGTCTATGATCCCCCCGCGATTCCACGCCCCGAACGCATCCCGCGCTGGGAAGTGCCGGACAAAGTCTTCAAGCCCCTGATCATCGGCCACATCACCATCCCCGCAGGATTGCACGATCTCCAAGTCACGGCCGCACCCGGCATCGAAATCCAAGCCGTGCGATTGAAGCCATCGAAGTGACCACCAGCCATGAAACACACATTCATACTCCTCACCGCCCTGCTGCTGGCGTCGCTGGCTGCGCTGCATGGCGCCGAGGTGCCGCAGACAAGCCCCACCCACCGTGTGCTCTTCCGTCAGCCGGAACTGGCCGGTGTCGGCAACCGCATGTATGTCCAGGCACGCGTTCCTTCAGGCGAGTTCGCCATGGTGGGCTGGCAAAAAAGCCCGTTTACCCCGGACGGAAAATTCCTCCCTGTCGGTTGGGACGCCGGGGCCAAGACGGGGCTAGCCGTCACCGGTGACCGGACCTTGGCGCAGCGCGGTATGCGCGACGTGGCGGGAGCGACGACCGCCCAGATGTCCGGCGACGCGGTGGGGGTCTATTTGAATTCGGCCGATCTCTCCGGCAGTGGAACCGATGCGCAGGGCCGGCCGCTTCCGGGATCGGGCGGCTTCAAAATGATGGTCACCCCGCAAATCCGGTTCGCGCCGGAGAGCGCAGTGCGCCCATTCCGCGCGGAAAACGGCCGGCTTGACCTCTCTCTGGACTTGCAGGTTCCGGTCGCCGAATGCGGGGAGAAAAAAGGCAGCCTCGCCTACGACGCTCTACAGCTCGAATCAGACAACTTCGACAATCCCCAGTTTAAGAAAGTCGATGTTATCAAGGTGCGTGTGGGGATTGCCGCTTTGGCAGTGGGGCAGCCAGGGAACACGATTCGTGCGTTGAATTGCTGGGATCAACCACCAATCAAGGCGTCAAAACCATGTCCTGGCTCAAGAAACCAAAACCACGCGACGTGCAACGCAGCCGCCTGTACTACGCTGAGCGGCAGGTTTCGGCGTTTCTGCGGGACATTCTGCCGACCGTCCCCGACATCGAGACCTTCGTGGACGAAATGCTGGCGTGCCATTGGTTGCGGACCCACTTCACCCCACGGGTGCTGGACCAAATCAGGGTCTTGAACGGGCGCGATCCTCAATGCTGCCGACGAACGCCGCCGCGAGATCCTGGCCATGTTGGCGTTTACCGGCATGCGGTCCGGGGAATGTCAGCACCTGCGACCGGAAGACGTCGAGTTACGGGGAAACTGGGTGCACATCGTCAGCCGCGAGGGCTATGAGACAAAGACCGGCGAGTGTCGCGACGTACCCATCCATCCGCGGTTGCGGCCGTTTTTGGCGCGGCAGCCCAAGCATGAAAGGCCGTGGTTCTTCACCGCGCCGGCCACCCCCAAGTACCCCCGTGGCGACCACCACCTCAACGCAAAGAAGCTAAACGAGTACTTCCTGGCCGTCCTCAAGAAGCTGGATATCGCCACGGGGCGGGAGGCCGGTTTCACTATTCACTCGCTTCGACACTCCTTCAAGACGCTTTGCGTCAACGCTCGGATTCCGCGGGAGGTCGTCGATGCTTGGCAGGGCCACAGCCCCGACCGCTCAGTGGGAGGGGCGTACTACAAACTGAGCCCGGAAGAGTCTCAGCGGTTCATGGAACAAGTCCCGTTTGGGACAGGCGAGCCGGCCGCCTCTGCCGGTGAAACGGAGGTTTGACCATGTTCATTTCAACACGGAAGTTTTTGGTTCTGGTTCTGGTCGCCGCGGCGACCAGCTTGGCGGCTTCGGCCGGTTACTTTTCGACTCCTTCTAATGGGTGGTTCGCGTCGAGGGACAAGAAAGGGACAAATGGGGGGCAAGAAAAAGAGCATGGCTCGCAAGTGACTGCTATTTCAGCACTTACGAGCCGTTTCTCTTTTGAGGCGGAGGGCACGGTCGAACCCGCAACCCCTTACGGGGCACCACATCTCCAAGATGGTAGCAAACCCCACATTTCCCAAGGAAAACGGGGTATCTGACCCAGCCTGCCAGCAGAACGCCAGCAGCAAAACGGAAATCACGCAGGAACTGCAGGCCATAATCAACGCTTGGCAGGACCTGCCCGAGCCCTTGCGGCAAGGCATCTTGGCGATGGTCCGGGCGGCCATGCGATAACTTGAGCTTCCAATTTGGAAGCTCAAGTCTTGAAGGCTGTGACCAATGCTTGACCGGCGCTGCCCGAAGCGATCCCGGCGGGCATCCCGGCGGTGGTTCGCATTCCCGGCGGTGCGGCGGATTGCCAAGGCGAGTTGGACACGGGATGATGGGGGACCACCCCATGTGTGCCCTGTGAGAGAGGTAGTTCGATGCCAAGAAAGACGACAAGCTTGGTTCCCGCAGAACGGATCGAACAGGCCATCCTACTGATCCGCGGGCAGAAGGTCATGCTGGACGCGGACCTTGCTGCACTCTACGGAGTTACTACGAAGCAACTGCTTCAGGCCGTAAGACGCAACCGGGAACGATTCCCTGTCGACTTTGCCTTTGTGCTTACGGGGAAGGAGTTTGCAATCTTGAGGTCACAAGTTGTGACCTCAAGTTCCAGTTGGGGCGGGCGACGCACGCCACCTTGGGTTTTCACCCAAGAGGGCGTGGCGATGCTATCCAGCATCCTGCGCAGCGAACGGGCCATCGCGGTCAACATCGAGATCATGCGGGCCTTCGTTCGGCTGCGGGGCATGCTGGCCAGCCATGCGGACCTCACGCGGCGGTTGGACGAGTTGGAGCAGAAGCATGACCGACAGTTCGCCATCGTGTTCGATGCCATTCGCCAACTGATGGCCCCTCCCCAAGCCGAACCGTCTGAACTGGGCTATCACACGCTGATCGAGAAGAAATGAGCAAGGATCGAAAGCCTGCTGCCCGCTGCTATCCGGTGGGCGTCCTCGCGATGGTCAAGGCATCGGGGGCAGGCCGATGAGCACGCCCCGCGCGGGTTGCCATAAGCGTGCAACAGATTACGGCCCGAGGCTGGCCGTCTACACTGATGAGACGTGGGCGGGCTGGGTGGCCGCGTGCAAGCGAGCCGGGTGGCGGCGGCACTACAATTTGGTGCGACAATCACGGGCCGATGTGCGACGCACATCGGTGGCGGGCCGCCGGTCTCGGGCGGTACGGGATCCCGGCGTTCATGTGATGAGGTCAAAGTCTTGCTGGCAAAACTCTCAAGGTTTACCTTTTGATCGGGTGTTTCTAAAGTCGAGTCTGCGATTATTACACCGTCGGCGTCGGCCAGTATCACCCTGTGGCGGAACTGCTCTCCGATTTGTACGACCAGCGGCTGTACCCCTTCCCAATTGTTATTGGTCAGATAATAATCAGTAATTACGAACTGTATGCGGTTTATGACCATGCGTTCCACGCGGTCGCCGAATTGCTGAATTTGCCCGGTGGCCGCCTGCCACATCAGGAAGAACACCGCGCCTACAGTCAGCAGGATAACCAGTGTGAAAGCAACTAACAGACGAAACTGCAGGCTGTTCCTCAAATCAGTCCTCCGATAACTTGTAACCGGCGCCATAAATGGTCTTTATATACCTGGGGCGCTTGGGATCGGGCTCAATTTTACGCCGCAGGTTGTAAATGTGAACGTCGATTGCGCGGTCGAAACTCTCAAAGTCGTAGCCGAAAGCTTTGTCTATGATCTCTACGCGGTCAAACACCCGGCCAGGCTCACGAAGAAAAGCCGCCAGTATTTTGAATTCGACAGAGGTCAATGCCAGTTTCTTGCCGTTCACTGTCACTTCCCGCTTGGGGAAATTTAGATAGAAAGCGCCGTGCCTTATCTCGGCGGGGCCTCGTTCAGCCGGCAGACGCCTGAAGACGGCGCGCACCCTGGCGGCCAGCTCA
>JAPLNJ010001092.1 GCA_026692885.1 Planctomycetota bacterium
TAGTCATCACGCCAATGTAGTCATCACGCCAATGTAGTCATCACGCCAATGTAGTCATCACGCCAATGTAGTCATCACGCCAATGTAGTCATCACGCCAATGTAGTCATCACGCTCCGCCGTGATGACATCCGTCCGCCCACTCCGCAACGGACAACGGCGGCATGGCCGCCCTCCTGTCATCACGGCGGAGCGTGATGACTACTTTGGCGTGACACAGACTCGTCCACCTTCACTCGAACTTCGCCCGTGAGCAGGTCTTGCATCAGGGCGGTCTTCGTTGTCCGCAGTTTGGTGAGATACTTCTGCTCGCTGTGGATTCGTCGGTCAACCGATTGGCACCTGCCCACGATCTGCCATTGCTCTTCGATAGCAGGGACTGAAATAACGCAATCCCGAACGTCAACTTGGTTGATGCTGGCCTGTGCTACGGCACTCTTCGCCCGCGAGTGGAATTGCAGTTGCACAGAGGGCGAGCAAAGCAGACGGATCGCAAACTCTGGAAGCAGCCGCTCCCTCTGTAACTCGATGCGCATTATGTTCGACTCAAATACGGTAGGCTCAAGCAACGCCGTTACGATTGCACTCTTGCCAACGTAGTCGATGCAGTTTACCCGATTGATAAGAATGTCTTGGGGTTCAAGTCCGTAAAGTCTGCGTTCCGTCGCTGACACCGCCAAGCGTCGAAGCAAGCCTTGGTCGCCCAGCACACCGTCATAGAACCCATCTATTCGGACTATGCGTGTGCCTTCGTCGGAGTAGGCGGAGTTGGGTTTGTAGAGGCCATTCTGCGGACCAGCGGCTATGAAATCACCAAACCCTGTACAATGCCACTCCCTCGGAATCCACCCCAACGCCGACTCTTTGTACAAGTGGGGGGCTTCGGCGTAGGGGGGACGTAGGTGACCATGTTGGTCCACGCCACGGGTGAACAGGTCGTACATCAGCCCCTGCTTGACCGACTGGTACTTGGCGATCAGGGCTTCCGTCTTCTCGATCAGGTTGTCAACCGTCGTCAGAATCTTGGCGATTTTGTGCTGTTCGGGTAGGGGCGGACATTCGATCATCATCGCGTTGATGTCGCCCAGGTTGATTCTCGGTGGCGTACTGATGATCGTTTTCTCGAACTCCCGCATCACACGTTCGCTGCCAAGCTGGAACGCAATAAAGGTGGGGTCCGCCTGCTTCGGGTCGATTTGGATTTTTGCTGTCGCAGCGTTGCTGTTACATATTCCGAGTCGCCCGTCGTAAACCGCTACTCGCCCTATGGCCCCGATCTTGGTGAAAAGAATGTCGCCGCGATTCACAAATGACTTGACCAGGAGGCGATGCACTTTCTCGGTGATGTACGCGATGTTGTCGAAGTCGATCCTACCGTGAGCCACCGATTCGGACTTGATGAACGGCACCCCTTCCTCGACAAAATCAATGAGATTCGTCATGGAGAAACTGCCGAAGTCCCGAATGCTGGAACGAAGTAGACTGTCGATCCGCCGTAGAGTCCACCCCTTTGGAGGCGAGCGTTCTGCAACTGCGTTACTCATACCCCAACTCCTTCAGAAACACATCGAGTTGGGCGGCTTCCTGATCCCGTTCCGCCAAGATTTGCTTGGTCGTCACCGCGTACTTGTCCCACAGGTTTTCTACGGCGGCGATGAAGGCCCGCTGGTACTGCCGCAGGTAGCCATCGAACTGCTCGGTCAGCAATCGCTGGAATCGGGCCAGGATCAACTGCCGAGCCTCATCTTCGCTGATCTTGGCACGGGCGGCGGCGATCAGGTCGTCCTTTTTCTTCTCCCCCGCCCGAATGTTCGCCCGCAGTTTCTTGAGTTCGTCGTCCAATGCCGTGTGCCGTGCCAACTGAGCGTCAATCGATTCGATCCGCTCGAACTTGGCCTGTGCCTCGCCCTCAATGTCGCTGGCGTTCGTCCGCAACTCGTTGATTTCCTTCTGCGGGGCCTTGATGCCCGCCATGCGGTCAGCATCCTGCCGCATGTCCTTGACCCGCTTTTTCGCTTCCTTGATTTCGCCGCTGAGCGTTTTCCGTTCATCCTTCAACGCCTTGACCAGCGAGTTGGGCAACACACCGCTTTCCGTGTCGGCTTCTTCCGCCTCCTCGTCTTCGCTGGCGTTGGCGGCGGCGAACAGCCCCTCCAATTCGGCAATGCGGGCTTGGTCTTTTTCGATCTGTTCCAAAACTTCGGGGAACTGCGATTGCAAAATCTCGTCTTCGGGGATCAGTTCGGCACCCCAGCCACTCGCCGCGACTGACTTCAGGTCGGCTTCCAGTGTTTTCATGTAGCTGGCGACCGCCCCACGGACCTGGTGCAAGCCCAGCACGCCGAGCGGCACCAGCACCTTGGGCAACCCGTCAATGCAGTGACGGCGAAGTTCAAACACGTTCTGCGTGTCGGGCAGGCGTTCGATCTCCCGAACGTTCTTTTTCCACCACTTGTCCAGCGTTTTGTGGAAGTCGGCGTGCTTGGCTTGGACACCAGGGGCCGCTTCGATCAGCCCCTTGATGCTGTCCTTGGTTTTCACCGCAGCGACAAAATCACCGTAGCGATTGTAGTCATCACGCTCCGCGTGATGACAGGCGTTGCGAAGGACGCGATGTTCACGTTCGGCTTCGCCGCGCCGCCGGTCCCGGATGTCATCACGCGGAGCGTGATGACTACATTGGAACAGCAGCGGTCTGACCTCGGCATAGTTGTCGAAGTAGCCCGCAAGCTGGTCGATCTCGCTGACGGGGATGCCGCCGTGGAGATGTGCCCGCACGTCATGGGGTTCGGGCGGCGGTGAATTGTCCACGTAGCGGCGGATGTTTAAGTTGAAGTCTTCTCGCTCCAGTTCGGCATAGGGGACTTCGCGGGAATACTTGTCCACCTTCAAGCGACCACGGTAAACGTGCGTGATTTTCTCGATGTCTTCGGCCCGCAGCGAATTCTGGTTCTTGCCCTCCCGATACTCACGGTCGGCGTTGATGAACAGGGCGGACTTGCGGCCCGTGGCCCCGTCACGATTCATCACCAACACGCAGGCGGGGATGCCAGTGCCGTAGAACAAGCCAGCGGGCAGGCCGATGACCGCTTCCAAAATCCCGTCTTTGATGAACCGCTGGCGGCAGGCTTTTTCTTCACCGCCACGGAACAGGACGCCGTGGGGCATCACCACCGCCATTTTGCCGTCACCACGGAGCGAAGCGACCATGTGCTGGACGAACATCAGGTCGGCTTTCTTGCCGTTTTCAGGCATGAGCGTGTGGAACCGTTCTTTGAACAACATCCCGTTGGCGGTGTAGTTCTGGGAAAACGGTGGATTGGCGATGACCCGATGAAAGCGGCGGATTTCGCCGTTCTTGTCGAGATACTGCGGCTCCTTGATCGTGTCGCCCTGCCGAATGTCCGCGTTGCGGATACCGTGCAGAATCATGTTCATTTTGCAGATGGCCCAGGTGCCGCCGTTCAGTTCCTGCCCTGCCAGTTCGAGGTTGCGGGAATCGCCGCCTGTCTCCTGCACGTACTGCTTGGACTGGATCAACATCCCGCCTGAACCGCAGGTGGGGTCGTTGATCGTCATGCCTTCCTGCGGCTCGATAAGCTGGACCACCATGCGGACGACCTCGGCAGGCGTGTAGAACTCGCCCCCCTTCTTGCCAGCACTGTCCGCAAAATACTTGATGAGGTATTCGTAGGCGGCACCCATCAAGTCGGGGAATTCGAAGTCGTCGTTGCTCAGCGGGATTTCGTTGAAGTGCTGAATAAACGCGACCAGGGTGCTGTCGTCCATCGTCCGCTGGCCGATACGGCGGTTGAAGTTGATCCCCTTCAGCACGTCTTTGAGCGTGTTCGGGTTGGCATCTTCGATGGCGGCTAACGCCTTGTTCAGACCCGATCCTACGGAGGTTTTCAGGTGGGCGATGCCGACGTGACGGCCTTTTTCGTCGGCGGCACTCCAACGGGCCTCCAGCGGCACGTAGAAATCGTACTTGTCGGGATTGCCAAGCTGTTTTTCGATCAGGTCGGGTTGGACGCCCCGCCGCTGATACTCGGCTTCCAGGGTGGCCCGATCCTTGCCGAACTGGTCGGACATCCGTTTCAGGAACAGCATCCCGAAGATGAATTCCTTGTATTCCGAGGCATCCATGTTGCCCCGCAGGATGTCGCAGGCTTCAAACAGCTTCCGTTCCAGGCGGGCTAAAGTCAGCTTCGCGGCCTTTTTCTTGATCGGCTCGGCTGGCTTCTGCCCGTTGAAGTCGATTTCTTTCTGCACTTCCTGGCTCCTGGTGCATCGTCGCAGTTGGTTTGCCGTGATCCCCCCACGGGGACAAAGCGACAATCTGGCATAGTTGGCATTCTATAGCAGGCTGAAGCCGATGAGACCGGGAATCGGCTCGCCGCTCGCCTGCATGTCGCTCACAGCCTCTGCGACCAATTGCCGAATGCCCTGCAAGGCGGCCTCGGGCGTCGACGCCAGCTAACTGAGGCTGGGAAACTCAAGGCAGACCCCGACGTGCTCCTGGTCTTCTGCAGACCAAGTGACCCGATAGGTGTAACGATCATTCTTCAGCAGAGTTTTCATGATGTAGTCGGTCGATGGCCTTCAGTACCTGACGGCGGGGGAATACTATCACCCCGGATTATTCATACTCCTGTAGGCCGGAACAAGCAACCGGAAGCACTGCCGGAACTTCGGTCGCTTCCGGCGCGTGGCGTCTGCACCAAGCGGGTTCTTCCTGCGAGCGTCGGTTGCGCCGTTCCGGCATGGCCTTGCGCGACCTCGTTCCGGC
>JAPLNJ010001093.1 GCA_026692885.1 Planctomycetota bacterium
GGTAAGCTGCCCGTTTTCTGGGGCATCGCTGCACTCTGCCCCAACTGAGGAACGAGCCGAACATGCGTGAGGACACGCCCGAGTCCGTCTGCCCGGAGGTGCCAACGCCGGCAAACGCTTTCTCCACCTCGTCGAGCATGATCACACAAGGCGCCCCACCAGATGTCGGGCGAGAGACATGTGGGGTATCCTTATGGCACGAGGTTGAGAATCTTCATTGAAAGGGACTGCTGTGCGAATCGACGGACAATCAGGAAAGACGGGCATGAGCCTGGCCGCAGGCGTTGTGCTGCTGCTCGCTACGGGCGCCACCGCCGCTACAGCCGAGGGGAAGAAGGGACCGCTGAAGGTCTTCGTGCTGGCGGGCCAGTCGAACATGGAGGGGCAAGGCAAGATCGCGGCTGACCCGAAGAGCAATGGTGGCAAGGGGAGCCTCCAGTACCTGGTCAAACAACCCGCCACGGCCGCCCGCTTCCAGCCCGTGGTCGATCGGGACGGCAAGTGGATCGTGCGCGACGACGTGTGGATCTGGTACCTGGGCCGCAAGGGAAACTTGACGGTGGGCTACGGCGCCCGAGAAGACAGGATCGGCCCGGAATTGGGGTTCGGCATCGTGCTGGGCGACTGCTTGGACAACCAGGTGCTGCTCATCAAGGTTGCCTGGGGAGGCAAAAGCCTGGCGCAGGATTTTCGGCCACCGAGTTCCGGGGGGGAGGTCGGCCCGAGCTACAAGGAGCTGATCGGGCACGTCAAGGAAGTGTTGGCCAACCTCCAGACTCTTTTCCCCGACTACGATGGCCGCGGCTACGAGCTGGCCGGGTTCGGTTGGCACCAGGGGTGGAACGATCGGATCAACCAAGCCTTCAACGACGGGTACGAGAAGAACCTTGCGAACTTCATCCGTGACGTCCGCAAGGACTTGGGTGTGCCGAAACTCCCGTTCGTGATCGCCGAGACCGGGATGAGTGGCCACGAAGAGCGTCACCCTCGTGCCCTGTCCCTGATGCGTGCCCAAGCCGCGGTGGCCAAGTACGACGAGTTCCAGGGCAACGTGGCATTTGTCGGCACGAAGGACTTCTATCGCCCGCCAGAGGAGTCTCCTTCCTCACAGAGCTACCACTGGAACAGCAACGCCGAAACGTACTACCTGATCGGCACGGCGATGGGCACGGCGATGAAGAAGCTCTGCGGGAAGTAGAGCAGGCGTCGGGCTGCCGTTTCGGGCCAGCCTTGCTGCCGAACGTGTTCCTCGGCTGATGCCGCTTGATGGACTGCATTACGTGGACCATCAAAGCGTGACCTACGGTCACCCGGAAGACCAAATATGATCATCAATCGCAGAATATTTCTGGGAGCCACGGCTGGAATTGGGATCGGCAGCCTGGCCGGCATTACACCGGCCGTCCCTGCAGCTGGACTTGCCACGGGAAGGCTTGCCGCGGGTCCGATGCCCGACGAGTACGAACAGATCCTGGCGGCAACGCCCGATCTGAAGTACTTGGGCTGTCCACGGTCCTGGTCGGTGGTGGAGCAAGGGTTCCTGCCCATAGCTGCGGAGCGAGTGCTGATCCTGGTGCCCGAACACCGGCCCTGGCATCGTGATGCTGGGGACGGCTGGGCCGACGAGCACCGCGGCCTTCGGCAACGCCTGGGGGCGAAGTTGGCGGCGAAGGGGATGCCGCTCCGCGACGAGAAACTAGCCCTGTGCATTCGCATCGCCTTCGAGTTGGGGATGAGCAGCACGCCCTCGGCTGCCCGGACGGCGATATTTTCTTGAATCTGAAGTAACGCGGGTGGGATGTCCGTTTGTTGAGTCCCGAGCATCGGCGGTTGGTGTTGGAGAGCGACAGGGTGGATGTGCTCTTGCAGAGCATGACCGACTGGCGGGCAACGCCGACGCCCAAGTGGATTCAGCCGGACGAGACGTAGACAGCGATTCGTCGCTAACAACGGAGCGAAATGCGGCGGTTCACATCCAGAAACCAACACTCCCGAACAGGTCGCCCGACACTTCGAGCACCGGCGTTGCCCGGAGTTGCCGCCCGATTTCGACTGACGGAAGAAATGCCGTCCATTCTTGGGCGTCGATCTGCCGCGGCCTGCCTGCTCACGGTTTGCCGTAATCCATCGGCAGGAATTGCAGTCGCTCCCAAGGGAACCCGTTGAGGACCGCGTACACGGGCGTGCCCTGGAACAGGGCGGGATTCGGGTCGGCCTGTCCGAGCTTGGTGTAGGACTTGGGATTCTGTGCCCGGAGCGTAATGGCCCCGGCTTTGTCCCACACCACGAAGCCGTATTTCTGAGCGGCCTTCGCGATCATCCTGCCGACCGGGTGCATCTTGAGGGCGTCCACATCGACAGCAGGATCGAGACGGAATCGCAGACCTTCAGGAATCCTGTTCGGTGCGTCCTTCGGATTGTAGCCATCCGAGCGATTGGCCGGGTACGACACGACCTGACACTTCTCGGTATCCACCAGGGCGATGCCCAGCACGTGCCGGATCTCGCCATGCTGCAATTCTTCCGCCGTGATCTGGCCGCCCAGGAACGGCAAGCCGGTGGCCGTCGTGCCGTAGGGTTTCTGCCAGATACCCTGGTTCTTGGACACGTCCCGCATACAGCCGCCCCAGCAGGCTTGCCACTGGCCGTTGAGCTTGCGGGCCTGCCAGAACTCCCACAGCGTGTCGCTGGACGGCTGGTAGATCGTCATCTCCCCATCGGTCCCGTCAGCCGGTTCGGCGTAGTCTGGGATCGGGACGGCCTTCCATTGCTCCGCAAGCTTGGGGTCGGAGAAGCCTTTCTTCTGGCCGTCCCATTCAGCGACGCGGACGGTGACCGTGTTGGCATCCGCCACGTACACGGGGCTCGCGTAAGCAGTCAGATTGATGGAGACGGTGCCGTAGTAAGCCTTCTTCTGACGCACAAATTCGGCCACGAAGTTGGCCGAGTTGGGGTGCAGCGGCACGTCGGCGGGCAACGGTGTGTACCAGAAACTCGTCGGTGCGAAAATGGTGGTCGATTTCGCGGGCGGCTCTGCGGCAGTTGCCGCGTCGAAGCCGAAGTGACCGACCAGCAGGACAGCCAGGGTTGTCGGTAGCATTGCGATCTGTTTGTTCATGGGTGGTTCTCCAGATACTCCGAAGGCGTCAGGAACACACAGCCCCTGGCCTTCAGGAACTCAATGATCTTCACGAAACCGTCCCACCGCTTGTCATCCCAGGCATTGGGATGATTCACAGTTATCTCCTCGTGGGTTGTTCGAATCAAATCGATGGCCATCTTACCAGGGTGAAACTCCGTGGCCAACGCTGGCGGGCCTGCGGCCGAAGTAAAGGAGGCACGACTTGATTCGTCAGCTGGCTCATGGGCCGCTTCGCAGGGCCGGCCTAGGTGGTAAGATGTCGCCTTCATCAACCCCAGCATGAGAAAGGGAGCCACATGTCAACCCAGGACAATCTTCAGGCCGCGTTTGCCGGTGAAAGTCAAGCCAATCGCAAGTACCTCGCCTTCGCAGCCAAAGCCGAGGCGGAAGGCTTCCCGCAGATCGCCAAGCTATTCCGGGCCGCGGCGGCGGCCGAAACGGTTCACGCCCACGCCCATTTCCGGGTGATGAACGGCGTTGGCGATACGAAGACAAACCTCCAGGCCGCCATTGAGGGCGAGGGATACGAATTCAAGGAGATGTATCCGGCCTTCATCAAGGAAGCCGAAGCGGAAGGCAACAAGGCAGCCTTGATTTCCTTCCGCAACGCCAACACGGTCGAGAAGACGCACTACGACCTGTACAGCCAAGCGTTGGCGACACTGGAGGCCGGGAAGGACCTGACGCCCACCGCCATGTACGTCTGCGATGTCTGCGGCCACACCGTCGAAGGCGAGGCTCCAGACAAGTGCCCGGTCTGCGGGGCACCGAAGAAGCGGTTCACGGAAGTGGCGTGATGCCATGAATCACACACACCCACTTTTCATCCTGATCGTTGGGTTCGGTGGTTGGAGCCTCTCCGGGATGTCGGCCATCGCGGCGGCCGGGGAGCCGGACCAGGCGATCGTGATATCGGCGGCGATCCCCTCGCTCCGCACTGACAACCACACTATCAACGAGGCGTTCCGCATCGCGATTGGCGATCTGAGGGGGAACGTCCAGCCGTTCAAGGACGGCCTGTTGGAGCGTCCGATGCCGGTGATTGCCAAGAGTGGCCGATTTGGAACGGAGGCCAGATGAAGACCGTGCTCTTTCTTTGTAGCGGCAACTACTATCGCAGCCGGTTTGCCGAGCACTTGTTCAACGCGATTGCCGATCGGGACCATTTGCCGTGGCAGGCAGACTCCCGCGGGCTGGTCGTAGGGCGGGCAGGCAACATCGGGCCGATTTCCCGGTACGCCATCCGCGGACTGGAGCAACGTGGGATTCACCTGAACGGCAACATTCGGTTCCCGGACCAGGTCACGGAACAGGACCTGGGCCGGGCGAACTTGGTCATTGCCTTGAAGGAAGCCGAACACCGCCGGATGCTGGCGGAACAGTTTCCCGCCTGGGTGGAGCGAGTTGAGTATTGGCACGTCCACGACCTGGACTGTGCCGAGCCCGAAGATGCCCTGGCTCAGTTGGAGCGTGAAGTCGTGGCGTTGTCGTCGCGGTTGCCGGCTACTTCCGCCTGAGAGCCACGCCAGCGGCAGATGCCCTCGGCCGATGGCGAATCGAAAAAGCCAAAGGGGGCGTATAGAGTTCGCCCGTCACGTCCTCGCGGGTATCAGACCGAAAAAGCCAAACGACTACTTCTCCAACAGCCGCACGGAAACACTGCCGATCACCAAGTCCTTGTCGGCGGCAGCCAAACGGAAATCGGCCCCGTTGCTGCGGCCGGCGAAGCGGGCATGTGGCAGCACGAACCGGGCTTCCTGCCATTGGCCAGTGCCCTTAATCAACTGGCTGGGACCAGGGCGAAACTGTTGCAGAAGACCTTCGAGTTTCGGGTCGCTGGAGTCGTAATCCACCCGAAACTCCGAGGGTCCCGCATCCTGGTAAATGACGGTCAACTCGACCGGCTCATCCGTATCGAACAAGAATGCGTCGTCCACCTCGAAGTACAGGTAGCGTGACGTCGGCGAGTGCTTGTTCTGGGTCGTGCTCCAGGCCAGTCGGCTGTCCACCGTTTTCTCCACCACAGGGCCGTCGCCGTCCGCCTTCGGAACAATCGACAGTCCGTCGAACTTGCCGGGGGAAGCGGTGGCCACTCGCCGTGCCGAACGCAGGACAGAACGGTCCAGTTTCTGGCCCGCGTGGAACTGGTCAGCGAACTCCCGGGTCAGGTCGATGTACTTCCGGCCGTATTCGCGGCTCTGGCAGATGTCCGTGCCCTC
>JAPLNJ010001094.1 GCA_026692885.1 Planctomycetota bacterium
CGTCGATCGGCTCCGGTCCGAGATGAGGATCGCCTTGCTCCGTAAGGACGCTCGGGAAGGAGATCCCGTCCGGCAACGGCGGCCGTTCATCCTTCTGCGTGGCCCATTCCTCCAGCACGATCTCCAGTCCTGGATTTGCCGCATTCTTGAGGATCAGCGGAATCAACCCCCGCGATTTCCCCAGGGCGACGAAGACCGGCCGTTGCAAGGGACGCTCGAAACGCAGCGTCTGCGACGTCGGCTCCAGCGGCAGAGGCAGGAACGAATCGGGATCGCGACCAGGCTCGGCGATGTTCTTCGGGCGTTGGAAGACCAAGACAAACGAGTCGTCGATCTGGGCTTGCTTCTCCGCGCAGGCTACGAACACGAAGCCCTCCTCCCGGGCCTCGCGGACCACCGTCGTTTCTGCAGTCCAATAGTGTTTGTCGCCCCGGGCATCACGCGGCACCCAGTCGCGCAGCGTGCCCAGATTTCTGTCGATGATCACCAAGTGCCCGCCGGGCTTCAGGCCCCGCCAGATCCCACGGAGCATTTCGCGAGGCTTGGTGAAATGGTGGTACACCAGCCGCATCGAAACCAGGTCGGCCGCGCGGGACGGCAGACAGGGATCATCGGCACGGCCCAACACAGCCCGGACTTGCGGCAAGCCACGCTTCTCGGCCTCTTTCCCCAGTGACTTCACCTTACCGTCACCGAGTTCCTCGGCAAACACGGTTCCGGTGCTGCCAACCAGCTTCGCGAACACCCACGTGTCTTCGCCGTTGCCGGCACCGATGTCCGCGACCGCCGCGCCCTCGCCCAGGCCGAGCAGACTCATCACGCCCGTAATAGACGGTGCTCGGTCCTCCTTCTTGGCTGGGGGCTTCTTCGAGGACTTCCCGGCTTCATCCGGCTTGGCCGGCAGCGGCGCGACCGCCGTTTTGCACTGGTCTTCTTCTGCCCCACGGGAGGCGATGGTCAGCGGCGGGGCCGACACGCACAGCACCAGCGAAAAAGCACAAAACCAACTGCTGGCAAAACGACCTTTTCGTACCGGGCGGAATGCGTCGGAGGAAGTGGTCATGGGGCGCCTCGTTTTTCGGAGATTCTGTTTGCGGTCGCAGTCGACCGTCACACCATCCTATCAGAGTCTCCCGGTTTGCTGACAGCGGGGACCAGGATGTATCGCTGGGCCTTCGGGCGCTGGGATCTGTCCAGACCGGTCGGCGCGAGTGCCCACGCCACGCGCCAGGAAAAAACCTCGCCCCCTTGCATGGCACCGGATCGCTGACTAGATTTTGGTGCGCAGTATTACGAAATTGAAAATGGTGTGACGAGGCAGCGAGGGGACTCGGCCATGAAGAGACGCGCTGGATTCACTTTGGTCGAATTGCTGGTGGTGATCGCCGTCATTGGCATTCTGGTCGCCCTGTTGCTGCCGGCCATTCAGATGGCGCGCGAGGCCGCACGACGTGCGGAGTGCAGCAATAAGTTGAAGCAAATCGGCGTGGCCATGCACAATTTCCACAGCAGCCACAACCATTTCCCCTGCGGCGATCCTCAGAAGGTTTGCCCCACGTACCCCGGTGTTGGCGCCTTTCTGTATCGTTGGTCGCCGCTCGCGATGATCACGCCGCACATGGAACAGGCCAGCATTTACAATGCGTTGAACTTCGACGTTCCGTTGTATACGTTCAGCGGCCCCAATTCTGGGCCGGGCTACAACGTCCATCCAGACAACGTGGAGACGGTTTCTCACGCGTTGAAAATGTTTTTGTGCCCCAGCGACAACGAGCGGAAGATCGACGATTTGTACGGCCCGACCAACTACCTGTCGTGCTGGGGCAGCGGAATGCCGCCGTGGACGGTCCACACGGCGTCAGCAACCGATGGTGTGTTCTACGCCGACTCCCACACGCGCTTCGCCGATCTCCTGGACGGCACGAGCAACACGGCGATGTCTTCGGAGAGCACCCTGTGGCCCAGCGGCACTGCGGGAACCCTCACGTCCCAGAACATGCGCGACGTGATGGTCAGCTTCACGACTCTGCCGCTGGACGAGACAAAGTGCTCGACCCTTGGCTCTTCGGTCCAGACGTCGCGCAACGGCAGGTGGGCGGACGGTTGGCCGAGGTATTCTGGCTACGACCACTACCTTGCGCCGAATTCCCCGGTTCCGGACTGCGCCGTGGTCTCGCCGATGCGGGCCTTGTGGAAGGCGGCCAGAAGTCGGCATCCTGGCGGCGTGAACTTGCTGTTGTGCGATGGTTCGCTTCGCTTTGTCAGTGACAGCATCGACCTGCAAACCTGGCGCGCGTTGGGATCACGCAACAGTGGTGAAGCGCCCGCCACGTACTAGTGTCCTTTAACCACGAAAGGGAAAGAAATGACAAGTGTAGAGCAAGCGAGCATTTCGCGACGCATGTTCCTGTGTCTGTGGGGCGCCATCGCGATCGCCGGTGCTTGGGGCTTGGCCCCGCAGCGCGCAGTGGCAGCCGAGAATCGCACGGCAGCAACTCAGCTTTATCTGGTGGGCGTCGGTCCGGGCGATGCGGATCTCGTCACACTCCGGGCGCTCGACGTGATGAAGAAGGCCGACTTGTTTTTCTGCTCCGACAGGATCAAGGGAAAATTCCCAACGGAATTACAGGGGAAGGAAGTCATCGAGGGCTATTGGCGGCTGTTTCCTTACTACGGCCAGGATTCGGCCAAGTTGCAAGGCGAGGAGCGGCGGGAGGCAGAAGAACTGGCCGTAAAGCGGAACGAATTCATCGCCAAGGTTCGCGCCGCCATCAGTCGGGGAAAGACAGTCGCCATCTTGGACAGCGGCGATCCGCTAATCTACGGTCCGTGGGCGTGGTGCCTGGAGGAGTTTGAAGACTTGCGTCCCGTCGTGGTTCCGGGCGTGAGCTGTTTCAATGCCGCTAATGCCGCCCTGCGGCGAGGCGTCACGAACAGCGATCGCACCAAGTCGGTCATCCTGAGCGCTGCCGACTGGCCGGGGAAGACCGACACCATCGACAAGTTGTCGGTACATCACTCGACGATGGCGCTGTTCACGATGAGGACGGACTTCGACGAGTTCATCAAAAAGCTCTCGATTAACTACCCGGCGGAAACGCCGGTCGCAATCGTCGTCCAGGCGGGCTACGCGGAAAAAGAGCGGGTGATTCAGGGCACGCTGGGGACTATTCTCGGCCGAGTCGGCCAGAAGGACTTACCGTTCGAGTACATGATCTACGTCGGTGATTTCCTGACGTATCGGCACAAGAAAGCGAGGTAAGCATGAACACGGTTGCATCATCACGCACCTTGAACGGCCTGGTGGTTGCCGGCACAGGCAACCGCTTGGCCCGGCGCGGCAACTCTTCTATACTGAGTTACTCTGCCGTCGCTAGCGTCGATTGGTCGGCGGCTGCCCCCCCGCGATTTATTGAATCCTGCTTGGGCAATACGCCCGTGATTCCCCATGACTCGTCCTTTGCTGGTCGATCGATTGGACCAACAAATGTACCAGAGACGTTGATCGGCCATGCGCGATGGATTCCCGATCGTTTTGACAGCCGATCGAACGTTGACTGCGGATTATCGCCTGTTGTTCGACGGGATGTTGGCGGCCAGCCAGACGACGACTGCGCCGCCGGTGCTGTTTGAATGGCTGCTGATGCCGCGCGGCAGACGGTCGGGCACTCGGACGGCGGTTGCACCTTTGGGTTTGCGCCGTATTGAAGCCGCCCTGTTGGCCGGTGGATTTCCGCCCGAAGAAGTGGTTGTCGTCAGCGAGGGACAACTCCAGGCGGCGATTGGACGCACCACGCGGGTCATTGGAATTTCTTCCGGCGAGCCGGCCGGCCTGGGAATGAACAGTTCCACGATGACGGCCATCGCCGGCGGACGGATTTATCCCGAGGCGATGTTCCTCCGCTTGATGCGGAGCATACATCGTCTCAATCGCGAGGTGTCGGCCAAAATTGTCTTGGGTGGTCCGGGCGCCTGGCAAATTGCCGGTGATCCGCGGAAGTGCAAGGAACTGGGCGTCGACCACGTCGTTACCGGCTATGCCGAAGAAAACGTGGCTGCCGTGTTCCGCAGTCTGGTGCGCCACGAGGCGGTGCCCCAGGTGGTACCCGGCGGCTGGAACCCCGGAGTCGCCATTCCGCCGATCCGCGAGGCCAGCGCCATGGGCGTTGTTGAACCCGAATTATTCATACTCTGATTTCTTCACCGCCATGGAAGCAGCGAGAGCGAGACAGAGGAGCGGGAGATGACGCTAGCGCAAACCTTCCCCCTCCCCAGAGCATCTGGTTTGAACAGGGGGGGTGAGTTGTCACTGA
>JAPLNJ010001095.1 GCA_026692885.1 Planctomycetota bacterium
GGTGCGACGGCTACGATCAGCTTCGCCAAGGCGATGGCGCAGCCGTGAATGTCACCGATGGCGATCGTGCGGGGCATGGCGGCTCCAGGGTTTTCGGCGGATTCCACAGCGTTTTGGCAAATTGTACCACCCGTGGCCAGCCCAGAATTATTTCCGCCGCGGACCGCACGTGTCACGGGGCCGACGATCTAATCAATATCGAGGACAGCACAAGGGAATACACGAGTCATCGAAAGGAATCACCGATGCCTAAGTTCTACGTCGAATCCGGCCCCGTCCGATTGATTCTTGACGCCACCACCGCCGAGCAGGCCGCGGTGATGGCCTTCCAGTGGACCTGCGAGAAGCAGGCGGAGATCGAGGCGGCGTCGCCGCTGGACCACGTGTTGGAAGCCGAGGAACGTGGTTGGCAGTTGGGGGATGAAGTCTGGGTGAGCGAACAGGGGTTCGGCCGGTGGGACGGCGAGGTGTTCGAGACGCTGGGCATTTTCGAGGCTTGGCTCCGAGCACCGTTGCCACTGGTCTGACCTGCCTGGCCCTCAGGCGACTGCTCCGACGCTCCTACTGGACGACGGTCGATCGCAATACAATGGAACGCAGCCTCAAATTCATGCACGACAGGAGCTGCCCATGAAACGCTCGCTTGGCGCCAAGACGCTGATTGTCCCCACGCCGACCTGGATTGTGGGCTCGTACGACAAGCACGGCAAACCCAACGGGATGACGGCTGCCTGGGGCGGGATTTGCTGCTCCGACCCGCCCTGCGTGGCGGTCTCGCTGCGCAAGGCGACCTACAGCTACGGCAGCATGATCAACCGCCAGGCATTTACGATCAGCGTCCCGTCGCAAAGCCAAGTCAAGCTGGCCGACTACTTTGGGCTGGTCAGTGGTCGGGACACGGACAAGTTTGCTGCCGCAGGACTGACTCCGACCCGCAGCGACTTGGTCGACGCGCCCTACGTCGCGGAGTTCCCGCTGGTGTTGGAGTGTAAAGTGCTGCACATCTTTGACCTGGGCCTGCACACGCAGTTCGTGGGCGAGATCGTCGACGTGAAGGCGGACGAAGAAGTGCTGGACGGGGCGGGGATGCCTGACATCCTGAAGCTCCTGCCGATCATCTTCTCGCCTGGCAACCGGGAGTATTACGGTGTTGGGGCGCCCTTGGGGCACGCCTTCGCCGTGGGAAAGGAAATCTGAAGTCAGCCTATGCTCCCCCATGACCGGCCACTATCGGAAGTCGAATTCGTCGCCTTCGACCTGGAGACGACTGGGCTGTTCCCTGTCGTCGACCGGATCGTGGAGTTTGGAGCCGTGCGGTTCCGGCTGGATGGTCGGAAACTGGGCACCTGGGAGCAACTGGTCGATCCGGAGTGCCTGATACCACCGGGTGTTACGGAAATCCACGGCATCACGGACGTGATGGTCCGAGGACAGCCGACGTTGGCACAGGCCCTGCCGGGGTTTCTGGATTTTCTCGGCAGTACCGAGGTGATGCTGCTGGCCCACAACGCTACGTTCGACTTGGGGTTCCTGAACTTTGCGGCAGCCAAGACGGGCTTGACGCTCCCCACGAACCCGGTCATCGACACGCTGGACCTGGCACGCATCTGCGTTTGCGGTGCCCCCAGTTGCCGGCTGGAGGATCTGGTCGTGCATCTGGGCTTGGCGGAGTCGGAAGACCACCGGGCGTTGTCGGATTCACGGTTGGTGTTGGCGCTGTTCACGCACCTGGCGGGTCGCATTGAGTCACTGCGCACGGTCGAGGACCTGTTTCGGCTGTCGCCGCCGGTGACGGCGGACGAAGCGCGGACGTTCCTGATCGACCCGCCTGCCGGCTACGAGGATCTGGCTCTCGCGATTGCGGAACAACGCACGGTGGTGATCGCGTACGACGGCGGCACGCGGGGCTCGGCCGACCGCAGAGTCACGCCCCGAGCGATGCTGCAATCCAACGGCCGGCAGTACCTGCTGGCCTACTGTCACGCCGCCGAGATCGAAAAGACCTATCGGCTGGACCGGATTCGCGACGTCCGTGCAGGGAAGACTTGATGGGCAGAGATGTGCCGGACAACTGTTTTACTGCCGCTTCTCGATGGCTAGTCTAACTGCTGTCCTAAACCGTTAACGGCGGCCGGCATCGACACGGTGCGAATCCGTTTGCTTGCTGCCTGCCGTTCGTGCAGATATAGCTTGGTGGGGCCGTTGGGAGGGGAGGCGTACAGATGCCAGACAAACGGACGTGGATTGCGGCGATCATGGCTTTGGCCCGTGATGATTCACGAGATCGCTTTGACCTGAAGTCCCCACAATTCGTTGTCGCTGGTTGGTGTATCTGTGCCGAGCATCAGCGACAGTTTAGGAGTGTCGTAATGCGGCCTGCTGAGCCGCATCGTCCCCCAGTTCGGTCCGAACGTCCCTTTGGAGCTGACAGGTGCCCTCCGAGTGATCAGAGCAAGGGATGGGTGTTTCGGGCGGAGCTTGAGCCGAGCGAACTGGCCGATTTTGTTGATCGCTTGAGCTAGTGCAATCCATTGCGATTGCAGAATCGCCGGACAGTAAGCCACGCCGGACCAGTCCAAGCGACGAGGCTGGCGGCAATCCGGACAGCCAGCTCGTCCACCGTCACATGCGGGTCACATTGGCGTCTGGCCATGCGTTGTTCCTTTCCGCTTCGTGGCCTGCGGTCCCATCCGAGCAATAGCCGCAGACTTCTCCAGCAAGTCGTGAAGCAGCGGATCGAGAATACACAGATCGAATTTTTTGGCGTGGAGGCCGCGGTCATCAGCCACCTGCAGACCGTCCGGACGGATGTGCCGATCACCGGCACCGGGTACGCACGGACCCGGTGCGACCATCTCGACTTGGGACCCGTTAGAATTGGGGGCTGTTGTGCTATGCGCCGTTGAATCAGCAGCGTTCCACGCGGCGCCGAGGCAAAGCAGACGGGCCGTAGCTCTACGGCTCATGACCATTCCGACCCTGCGGGAGATGGCAACGGAGCATCCACATGACACTTGATCGACAACGCGGCTGCCTCATTGGCTTGGCCGTGGGCGATGCTCTGGGCGCAGCCATCGAGTTCCGTGCCCCGGGCACGTTTAAGCCTGTGACCGGTTACCGGAGCGGCGGTCCCCACGGCTTGGCACCGGGCGAATGGACCGACGACACCAGCATGGCGCTGGCCCTGGCGGACAGCATCGCCTGTGCCGGTTGGGACCTGAACGACCAGGTCAATCGGTACGTCGCTTGGTGGCGCCAGGGAGAATACTCGGTCAACGGAACCTGCTTTGACATTGGCATCACGACACGCAGCGCCCTGGTCCACTTCCTGGATTGTGGGGACGCCCGTCGCTCCGGCGATTCATCGGAACGTGCCAGCGGCAACGGGTCCATCATGCGGTTAGCCCCCGTCCCCATTCGTTACCTGGACTACTTTCCCAGTCGGATCGAGGAACTGGCCGACCTGACTGAGGAGTCCAGCTTGACGACCCATGCCAGTCCGCAATGCCAGTCCGCGTCCCGCTACATGACCCTGGTGCTGTGCGGACTGATGCACGGCCTGGACCGGGATGAAGTGCTGAGCCAGGACTGGGAATCGTTGTCCGTGCTGCGGGCAGCCGAGCCGCTGCATCCGGCCATCGACGAAGTGGCGATGGGCAGCTTTCGCCAACGTAAGCCGCCGCAGATCGTGGGGTCGGGCTATGTGGTTCGGAGCCTGGAGGCGGCCCTCTGGGCATTCCACGACGCTGTGGACTTCCCCGAAGCCGTGCTGCGGGCCGTCAATCTGGGCGACGACGCCGACACGACCGGCGCGGTCTGCGGGCAGTTTGCCGGAGCCTACTGGGGCGAATCTGGCATTCCCGATGACTGGCGAAACGAACTGGCCCGCCGCGACATGATCGAGAAGGCCCTAGTCGGGCTGCTCGGCACGAAACAGGACGCATAGTGTCGGAACGACCCATCAAGCCGAATGCAGCGCGTGCGGCAGGCAGGGGTATACGCCGTAGGGGAAGAACCCTGCAAGCAATAACGGAACACTAGTTGAAAATGGGACGCTGAAGGACACGTCGAAATGATCGGAGCGATCGCCGGAGACATTATCGGTTCTGTCTACGAGGGGGCCGGGACGAAAACCAAGCTGTTTCCCCTGTTCGGGCCGTACAACCGGTTCACGGACGACACGGTGTTGACGGTCGCGGTCGCCGAGTCGATCCTGCGGGAATCGGATCTGGTCGATGTCCTGCACGATTACTTCCATCGCTATCCGCAGGCCGGCTACGGCGGGGCCTTCATCGAATGGGCAGTCCAGCGCCGCCGCGCACCGTACAACAGTTGGGGCAACGGATCGGCGATGCGCGTCAGTTCGGTCGGATTCGCCTACGACGGATTGGATGATGTCATGCAGCACGCCGAGCGAACCGCGGCGGTCACGCACAGCCATCCGGAAGGCATCCGCGGTGCTCAAGCCACGGCGGTGGCGATCTATCTCGCCCGTACGGGCAGCGACAAGCAGGCGATCAGACGTCATCTGGTTGAGGTCTTCGGTTACGAGCTGTCCACGCCGCTGGACGCGATCCGCGAGACCTACGAGTTCGATATTTCATGTCAGGGCTCCGTGCCCCAGTCGATCGTGGCGTTCCTGGAAGCCGAAGACTTCGAGGATGCCATCCGGAACGCCATCTCGCTGGGCGGGGACGCGGATACGATGGCGTGTATCGCAGGCGGGATTGCCGAGGCGTATTGGGGCGTTCCCCAGGAAATGGAACAGCAGGCGCTCAGCTATTTGGATGGTCACCTCCGGAGCGTTGTCGACGAATTCCATCGACGGTTCAGAATGCGGGACCACAGGAGCACTGACTGAGATGACACGCGTTACGAGGAAACAGGGGCGATCCGAGATGATGGACCACCAGCAGATCGCCGCCGACTGGACCGCCCGCGGCTTCACCTGTGACCTGTGGACCGATCCTCCGGGCCAGCGGTGGGAAGACTTCACACATCCCACCGACGAACTGGTGACGGTCCTGGACGGCGACATGGAGTTCGAGGTCCAGGGGCAGGTCCATCGTCCCCAGACCGGCGAGGAACTGCTGATTCCGGCCGGCGCGGTCCACTCGGCTCGGAACGTCGGCAGCACCACGGCCCACTGGCTGTATGGCTATCGGCGGGACTGAAGCACTATTTCGCCACGGGAGACTTCCCGTTGCCGAGCAGACGCTGCACCAACACGTCTCGCTTACCCTTGGCCGGGAGTCCGAGTTCTTCACACATCGCCTGGAGGGCATCCTTGCGAAGTCGCCCCAGCAAGTCCTCCAGTGTCAGACGTCGCGATCTGCCCAACGCCAGCCGAATTGCTTCGACGCTGCGGCGGTCAACGCCGTCAAGGTTCAGATCATCGACGATCTGTTTCAAGTCATCCCGCGCCATCGAGTGCAGGATTGCCATTTTCAGCTGCATGGTCTTACCTCGGCCAACGTCCGATTGGTCCGTGCCGTCGCGGGTGACGAATTCCTCGACAACCGCCCGCAGCGCCGCGGGCGACAGTGGCGTTGGGGAGATGCGCATGGGGGCAGTATACCGGCAAAATCATCTGGCCGGCCAGGTGTCGGTGGGCGATCCCGATCATGACCTTCGGTACGCGGCGTTTGCCGGCGTGGCCTACCTGAAGGGAATCACTCGCAGCCCAGGCCCCTCGCTCAGCGCGGACACCAAGATCCAGCAGAGCACCGCCAGGAAGAAGATGGCCACCAGGAGTTTGAGCGAGTTGACCAACTCACGCCGTGACTGATACGGGGTCAGTTTGGCGATCGTGGCCCAGCGGGCGAACACCAAGCCCGAGATCCCGGCGGCGGCGTACCACAACCACCCTTGGAAGAATCTCCGCCACCCCAGCGATTGCGTCATCTGCTCCAATCGCTGCCGAGCCTCGACGGCGTCTGACGGCAGCCAGTCGAGAAGGGTGAAGGTTTGCCCGAGCGTCCACTCCCGCCGACACTCCGCCAGTTCGCTGAAGTCCACTTCGCAGCCGCGGTGATACTCCTGGTGGTGGATGGCTGGTTCCGGCAGGTCCAGCAAGACCCCGCCCGGCGTGGGAACGCACGTGGTTCGTTCCACGGCTGCAAGCAGTCGTTCGAGATCGGCCTTCGGAACCTGAATTCCAGAAGCCTTGCCGTGGGGCCGCACCGCGAGGCTGTTATCGAAGCAATCTTCGTGGTGCGGAAGTGGTACACGCACTACCGTGCGGTGGCCTGCCGATAACTCCTGGACGACGTGTTCGGAAATCAGCGGAAACGGGGATGGCTTGCTGGAGTCGGAATTGGAGAGGCCACGGCTGGCCTCATAGACCACCATGATCTCGTACTCGCCTGCTGGCAGCCAGGCACTGACCGGCGGCTCCCCCAGCAGGGCGAACGGCCACGCGTCCTGCTTGGCAGGACGCACATAGACCATTTCATGGCGCACGTAGGACGGGCTGATTTCGTCGGGTCGCCGGTTGGCATTGTCCGTGGGTTGTAGCAGGTCGCGCCATTCGCCCGACCGCAGCACTTGGCCGGTAACGTAGAGCAACGCCGTCTCACCCGGCTTTTCTTCCTCGGCTTCCCGCGTGAGCTGGCTGCTCTTCACCTGCACGTTGACGCCGGTCGCGATGGGAACCGGGGTAAACCTCCACCAATTCCACCAGAGCAGGAACAGCGTCGGTGAGATACCCAGGGCCATGAACACAACCGCGACCACCATGCCGTGGGTGCCCCGCTCGCGGATGAGGCTGAAGACGCTAGGACCTCGCGGTCTGGAATATCGCGGCCCCGACGAGCGAGGAGAGGGTTGGATCGGTAGGCTCATAGCCCAACTTTCGCGGACGCAGGTAAGACGATTGGTTTCGGGTAGTCTAGCTTGGCAGCGCAGAGCCGACCAAGGGCAGTTTGCGGCCCTGTCTGTTCCGGCACC
>JAPLNJ010001096.1 GCA_026692885.1 Planctomycetota bacterium
CTACAGGAGCATGAATAATCCGGGATAGAGGGTGTGCGTGTCCAGAAGAATCTTCACGGCATGTACTCCGCAAAGTCCTTCAGGTGGTCGTCGTCGGAGAGGATGGTGATCCTCCCTTTACCAAGCCCCGAAACACGAGGCTTGCGCTGCTGCGGCGCTTCGCTCACCAACTTCGCCAGCGGCTGCCGATTCCTGGTCAGGATGACTTCATCGCCCGGCGTCAGAGTGTCGAGCAGTTCCGGTAGCATCACGTTGATGTCTTCCACCGCCATTGTCGTCTGCATCATCTTCTCCTTAACTTTGACCCCGGATTACACGGATAAGACGGACACCGGCCATCCGCAACTAACCCGGCCCGCAAAATTTAAGACCGCCATTGCGTTAGATGCCAGAGTCACCGGTCGGGAAAACGTGATCGCCTTCATTGAACCACCGCAAAGCGACGTGCTCGAGAAGCTCCTGCGCGGGCACCGTCGCGCAGCGATGGTCGGCGGGCTCTGGTGTTCCGCCTCGCCCCGGGCACCGCTCACCGAGGACGGCTGGGTCCACGACCCGGACGGCGCGCCCGTTGCTTCTGACGAGTTTCGGGAGCTGACGTTCCTGGACGAAGCCACGTTCTGGGCGACCTTCTGATTTCCCCCGCCGCCGATCGGGTCGAGGGGCGTACACGCCACTGCTGTGAACATCTTGGGGACCCTCGTTCCTAGGCTCTGCCTGGGAACGCACTGCCTTGCCGGCGCTGCCGGCCTGCTTTCGAGGCGGAGCCTCGCGTCCAGTGGGTTACGAGGCAGAGCCTCGTAACCAGAGCGATTCACGGATTTTGGACGATGGCAAGATGTTCACAGCAGTGGGGTACTCCGATTGGAAAGAGAACACGCAACAGGTCGGGGCCGCCCAGTCCCCAGGCGATCGCTTCGAGGCACGAAGCTTGAGATGAAGACCGCGTAGAAGGCCACGGGCAATTTGTCTCCGGGATACGGCGCCACGCGGAATTGAGTGACCGTCAGAATCAGGCACGCATAGAGCACGCCCATTAGCAAAGCGGCACTCAAAAGCTGGAGATGCCCCGGCTGGGGAATGCAGCCTGCCTTGCCGATGCCAATGTAGCCAGTCAGATCTGGAAGCTCCAGCAAGCAGCGGGACGCGATTGTAATACGTCACAATCACCACCGGGCGCAGTATGCCCAAACAGGCCAGAAGCACACCGAAGAACACCAGCAGAAACAAGAGGGTCGTTAGCAGCGTGCCCATGAGTTCAGTTCTCCTTTTTCACTAACCGAGACTGCGTGAGGTCATAGCCCCAAGATGGGCCGCACCAGGTCCAGCACTTGAGGATCGTTCCAGTAGTTGACGTGGCCCAACGCATCCACCTGGCGGTTCTCCGGGCAATGGTCGTTGAAGCCTTTGATGAACGTGCCCACGAAGTCGTCAATGCGGAAGATGTTATGCCAGACCGGTTCGGTGGCGCGATTCGCGAGGGCTTCGCGCAGGCTGTCCCAGCGGTGACCGGCGGACGTCAGCGGCGGAAACTCGGCCGGGAAGTAGTACTGGTAGAGATGCGTAAACGGGGAGCCCATCGTGATCAGCACGCGGCGCTGGAAAGCGTCGAGCACATGCCGAATCCGCGGGTCCGCCAGCACATCCAAGGCGATGATCGTCCCTTGGCTGTGCGCCACGACATACAGCTCCAGTTCGCCTCCGTCGTTGGGCAGGTTCAGACTCTCCAAGACGCCGACCAGTCGGTCGCGAATTCGGTCGCGCCGCACCCGCCGCGGCACCAGGCCCGCGCCGTCCGGGTCTGGGACCCAGTCCTCGCGAAAATAGTTCAGGACATCCAAGGCAATAGAGTCACAGCCACACCCAAAGCATGCCCCAAGCCTGAATGCCCTTGGCCCGCGATCTCCACGCCGGCCACGCCAGGCCTAGGAAGAAGACCATTCCGAGCGTGAAGATCAGGAGCGTCGCCCAGGCTTCGGTGACGGCCTGACTCTGGGTCAGAGCCAGGGCCAGCACGACCAGCAGACCGGCCGCAGCGAGGAAGACATTGGAAGCCGCGACGGGCCCGTGAATGAGGCCACGATCGTCCGGCACAGGCCCTGCAGCAGCGTCCACCGCCCCCGCGGCGCGGCCGCGATCTTCGCCGCGAACGGCAACCCGAAGATCAAAGCGAGGGTCCCTTGGATGGCTCCCCAGACCCCCGCCGGAACGCAGGACAGATCGCCCCAGAAAACCTCCGCGAACAGAACATTGATGGTCTCGTGGGCGTGCCGGCGGAGGTGTGCCGGGAAACGACACACATGCCGGGGTTCGTGCGCCGCCTCGGGAATCCACAGCACCTCTTCCGTGGCCAGAAACGGCTCGCCCACATTGCCCTCCAGTGCCGTCGCAAACTCGTTGACCGTCCAGCCGGCTTCCTGGTCACCCACTCCGTGAACGACCAAGACGACCTTGTGGAGGTCACGCTGGGCCCGCACCCCCGCGGCCTTCGGGACGACGTTGATACACTTGGTTCGCATCATGAGTAGGTCCTCTCGAACGGACAAAACTCTTGAGTCACCCGGAGCGGGCGATCACCGACGGTACGCGCTGCGGGCCCTTTACCTGACGAGCATCCGCGGGCATTATAGCATTATGGAAGGCCGCCGCCCAAGGCGAAGACCTGGTGGGGAAGATCTTCCTCCTGTGATCGAACACGTAACGCGGCGTTCCCTTAGGGGAGAGCTGCGGGTTGCCTCAGCAGACTCTGGAAAGGGCCGATACGCATGAAATCTTCGCGACGCAAATTCCTGCTCACCGCGGCCGGCGGCAGCCTTGGTGCCCTGGCGGCGCCCGGCACGCGCGCATCGGCCGCAGAACCCGACAATAGTGCCGGCGATGCGTTTCTCGTTCCCGAGCGCAAGGTGCCAGTGCTTGCCGAGGCCGACGTGGTGGTGTGCGGCGGGGGCACGGCAGGCATCTCGGCGGCGTATTGCGCGGCGCGGCACGGCGCCAAAGTCATTTTACTGGAACGCTGGCCCAGCCTCGGCGGGATGGCCACCAACGCGCTGGTCAACATCTGGCACACCAGCGACCGCACCAAGCAAGTGATCTTCGGATTTGTGCAGGAAGCCGTCGAGCGGGCGGGGGACTTCATCCACCGCTACCCCGATTTTCCGAAGCGGCCTGAGACGCATTGGTTCGACCCCGAAGGCCTGCGGGTGGTGTTCTGGCGCATGCTCCAGGACGCAGGCGTCCGTGTGATCTGCAACCTGACCGCCGTGGAATCGCTCGTCCAGGACGGCCGGATCCGCGCGGTGCTGGTGGATACCAAGAGCGGCCGCCAGGCCGTCCGCGGCCGAATCTTCATCGACGCCACCGGCGACGGGGACGTGGCGGCCAATGCGGGCGTGCCGTTCGACTACGGCCGCGCCGGCGACGGGCTTGTGCAGGGCATGACCATGATGTTCTGCCTGGCGGGCGTGGATCCGGCCGCGGTCAAAGCCCATGCTCCCGACGCCACCCGTGTCTTCGAACAAATGCAGCAGTTACGCGACCAGGGCCGGTTCCCGGCGTTCAACGAGGGCGCTGCGAAGCACTACCTTCGCGCCGGCCTGAACCAGGTGCCGCACAACATGGTCCCCGCCTCGGGCAACCCGCTCGACGAACAAGAACTGACGCGGCTCTCGATGCAGACCCGCGAGCACGTCTTCCAAATCGTGGATCTCTGGCGCCGGGAAATGCCCGGCTTCGGCCAGGCAAGTGTCACGCACATGGGGCACAGCCTCGGCGTCCGCGAGTCGCGGCGCGTCCGCGGCTTGAAGACGCTCGACGGTCAGATGGTCATCCGGGCGACCAAGCAACCCGACGCTATCGGCCACGGGTTCTGGATGATCGATATCCACGACCCGAAGGGCAGCGGTTACACGACCTGGACCGATCAGAAGAAAGACCTGATGCCGCCGGTCGGCGACAGCTATCACATCCCGCTAGGCATGTGTTTGAACGGGCGGATTTCCAATCTGGCGGTGGTCGGCCGGTGTGCTTCTTCGACGCACGAGGCGCACGCGTCGGTCCGCTTGCAGAGCCACTGCATGGTCATGGGGCAGGGGGTCGGCACCTGTGCTGCGCTCGCCCTGCAAGCCGGCGTGGACATGTCGCAGTTCGACATCCGCCAGCTCCAGACGCAACTGCGTAAAGATGGCGTCTACCTGGAAGGCGTGCCGTGATGCGGTCTCTAGTGCGACTTCAAGGCTAAGAGTAGGGGTCGCGATGAGTGAGCGGCACGGCGCTTGCCGCCGGTTTCGAGTCACCGAGCGGTTGGGCTTCGCCAACTGGGCGGGCAATGAGAACTGCTACCAATTCATCCACGACAAGATCCGCGAGTCCGATCCCCGAAACGAAAGCGGGGCGGTCCGCTGGCTCGGCTTCGGCGGTGATCCGCGCGACGGTGTGCCGTGGACCGAACCGAGTTGGCCGAAGGCGTTGGAGAAGATGGAAAGTCGGCCAAGTCACCCACGGCCGCATCGCACCGGCCCCGCGAAGCCAAAGTCCGCGTCGACGGGGAAGAGAACACCGTGACCACAGAGACATAACGCTCCCGTTCGTGACAAACATCATTTTGCCCCTCATGATTTTGCAGAAGTAGTTTTGCAAAATGATGGGGGGCAGAATGGGAGGAGGAGAATTGTGCCGATTGAGACTGAAGGCGTTGCGCGCGTTTTCGCAAGATGAATTCTATGAGCTGGATCATGCTGTTATGGGGATCACATTTCAGATCCACAACCAGTTCGGCCGCTTGCTGGACGAGTTGCTTTACAAGCGGGAGATTGCCGCGCGATGTGCCGCGACAGGGATTCCCTGCGAACGCGAACTGTGGATCTGGGTAACGGCCCGGTTTCAAGGCGATTAAGAAGGCCGGCTATTGCGGCTGGCTCACCGTGGAATCGAGTGCCTCGGACAATCCCGACGCGGCCCTGGAGCGGGCCCTGAAATATGTGCGGCGCCAATGGCAGGGAGCTTGAATCGCAGCCCCTTGTGCCTTTCGACGCAGCCCGTGGTATAATCGCCCGCCGTGGCTCGCGCGGCAGGCTGTGGAACATGCTCAATTCATCCTACCGACAACCTGAAAGGGGTCCGCTATGTCTAGCTGCTTCGGACGGCGCAAGTTCCTCAAGAAGTCTGTGGGCGCGGCTGTTTTGGCGGCCGGCGCCTCGGTAATGCGCGTGCCGGCCGTCTTGGCCGAGCGATCGCCCAATTCCAAACTGAACGTGGTCGTAATTGGCGCCAATGGGCGCGGGATGGCTCACGTGCCCGTCGCGGCCAATGAGCACTTGGTCGGATTAGTCGACATCGACGACCGACGGATGGGCAACACCTTGGATTGGCTCGACAAGAATTGCCCCGGCGTGCGGTCGAAGGTCAAGACCTATTACGACTACCGCAAAATGTTCGACGAGATGCACAAGCAGGTGGACGCAGTGTTCATCGCCATCCCGGACCACAGTCACGCCTGCGCCACCATGATGGCCATCAAGCTAGGCAAGCACGTCTATTGCGAAAAGCCGTTGACACACGACATCTACGAGGCCCGTGCCTTGGGCGAGGCGGCACGCCAGTACAAGGTCACGACGCAGATGGGCAACCAGGGGCACGCTGGCGAAAGCATCCGCGTGCTCCGCGAGTATCTCGAGGCCGGCGCGATTGGCACCGTGCTGGAGACGCACACTTGGGTTTCCCAGTATTATGGCAACAAGGTGCGGAGGCCCGACGAACCAGCGCCGAGCGGCGTGCATTGGGACGAGTGGATCGGCCCCGGCCCCTGGTGCAATTATCGCAGCGACCTGCACCCGAACGCCTGGTACTATTGGAAAGACTACGGCACGGGGCTGCTGCCTTGCGTGGGAGTCCATGCCTTCGACGCCGTTCACTGGGGCCTGCAATTGAAGTATCCGATAAGCGTCGAGGTTTTGGGGCAGGAGGAAGGCAATCCCGGAGTCTGGCCGACCTTCAGCACACTGCTTTATGAATTTCCCCGCGTGGGACTGCCGCCCTTGAAGGCCTATTGGTACGGCGGCAAGCGCCAAGAGCAAATTGCCAAGGACCATGACGACCAACTCTTTGGCGCCAAGAACCTCAATCGCCCGCGCGTGGCCGACGAGCTGGCGGCCAAGTACGGACGCGATCTGACCGCTGGCGGAACCATCTTTGTTGGCGATAAGGGCTACATGGTCTGCGACGAGTATTGCGGCGGTGCGAGGATCGTGCCCGAAGAACAGCACCGGCAGTATACGCCGCCGCCGAAGAAATATGCCCGGACGCAGGGCATCCACGCGGACTTCCTGCGGGCCGTTAAGGAGGGAGGCGATCCGCCCAGCTCCAATTTCCCCGATGTTTCCGGACCGTACGTCGAAGCCATGCTGGTCGGCAACTTGGCCATGCTGGCCGGGCAAGACAAGAAGGTCGAGTGGGATGGTGTGAACATGCGCTGCACAAACTTGCCGGAGTTGAATCAGTACGTCCGTCGCGAATACCGCAAGGGCTGGTCGCTTTAGATCCCCTGCGCTCGGGGACGGTCTGCTTCTGGGTAGCGAGTAAGCGGGAGTACTCTCCCATGCGGTTCTGCTTTCGCGTCTCGACGGTAATCGCGTTTCGCAACCGCGAAGAACACGCTATCCCGTGGTGCTTCTCGACGCAGCACGTGATATAATTGCCCCGCCCGTGGCCGCGTGCCCGGCTGTGGAATACGGTGAATGTCTGCGCCACTGTGCGCAACGTCCACGCCCGTCCCGGAAACAGCGACGTGCGACGGGGTTACGGGACTTTGATCAGTGAGACGTGTTTTTTGGGACGAGCAGACGCCGCCACAATCAAGGCAGCCAACTAGTCATGCGCCGGAGTCGTTGATCCGGTCGGCATCAGATGGATGCGTCATTGACGGCGACCCGGTGACGCTTGTCGTTCAACAGGACCAGACAATGCCCACCATTTCCGTCGAGGGCTTGATCAATGAGATTGATTGATGTGCGTCCGGCGGAGCCAGGGGTTCTTGTCGTGGTCTCGGACGATGGGCGTTCCGGACGATTCGATGTCCGCCCCTACTTTTCGTCGCCTGCTTTTCGTCCATTGGAGAATGTCTCTGAATTTGAACGAGTGCGCAATGGCGGCTACTATATCGAGTGGCCATGCGGTGCTGATTTGTCTGCCGATACGATCGAGGCACGCTGGGTGGCCAGTGACAGCCTGTCGACCAAGTGACCACAATCCAGCCTCGTCTCTCTCTCCTTGCTTGTTCAGCTTGTCGCGCGGTCGTTGCCCGTTCAGTTCCCCCCGTCCCTTGATTTGCGCGGCTGCCCATGCACCATGCGATGCGAACAGAAGCTGGATGGCCCCTTCCGCGTGGGCGTGAGCAACCCGGCGGGAAGCGTCAGCAGCCGTGGGACGCTGTTAACCATCAACAGGTGATGTAGGGGCCTCCGCAGACCAAGCCAGAGCAGCGGCCGACGTGAGCCCTCGAAGTTGCGGATTTCCATCGTTGCGCACTAAGCTCCCGGCGTAAGCCGGGAGAGCCATCCCGCCCTGCCCTAACCCCAAGCCGCCAGCGTCACGTAGAAGCCGCCAGCGTGAGCTGGCCGGAGCCTCCCGCCCGACACCTAACCCCGAGCCGGGCACGTCACGTGGAAGCCGCCAGCGTAAGCTGGCCGGAGGTTCCCGCCCGACACCTAACTCCGAGCCGGGCACGTCACATAGAAGCCGCCAGCGTAAGCTGGCCGGAGCCTCCCGCCCGACACCTAACTCCGAGCCGGGCACGTCACGTAGAAGCCGCCAGCGTAAGCTGGCCGGAGCGTCCCGCCCGACACCTAACTCCGAGCCGGGCACGTCACGTAGAAGCCGCCAGCGTAAGCTGGCCGGAGCGTCCCGCCCGA
>JAPLNJ010001097.1 GCA_026692885.1 Planctomycetota bacterium
AGGTAACCGCGGCCACAGAAACCCAAAAACTAAAACTACTTCAACTCGAATGCCAAGACCAAGCCGCGTAAAATCCTTAACGGCGTTGTCCCTCGCCCCAGTACTCCGGCACACAGGGGATTAAGCACTCCCGCCCCCGCCGACCTTGCGTCGGTGGAGCGATGATTGTGCACTACCACGAGCCCAAGAAAATGGCTTCTTTCCCTGCCACCGCCACAGCCGCCTCGCGGCTGTGGCGGCGGCAGGGAAAGAAGCGGTGGGCCGTTTGCTGGGGCGTAGCTGGTGCAAAATCACGGGCTCCACCGGGACAAGCTCGGCGGGGGCCTAACGCTAAACGTAGACGATTACGAGCATCTTGACGGAACAAGTTTCCAGCCTGCACAGCACGAAGGAGCGATCTTCCATGAGCCACCGGAAGGAACATTCCGGCGACCTGCGTCGCCGGGCGAAGAAGCACAAGGAACAGCTGGCCGCGACCACGGGGTTGGCCACCGGCTTACGTCTGGCCGAGCGACTGCTGGAAGACGGCCGATTGCCGGAGGCTCATCAGCAGCTCCACGAACTCGACCGCGAGTATCCCCAGCGGCGCGAAGTCCTGAGGCTGCTCGCGGAGGTCTGTCGCCAGTTGAACGTCGCGGAGTACCGTCAGGTCTGCCAGCGACTCGTGGATTTGGATCCCGCTGACTGCGAAGCCGTACTGTCTTTGGCGAACGCGTATCTGCAGAACGACCACAGGACCCTGGCGCTCGTGGCCTATCGCAGGTTTCTCGAACGCTGGCCCCGTGATTCTCGCGTGGCCCGCTTGCAAGAGCCGGTGCGTATGCTGGAAAGGCAACTTGAGGTAGAGCGTCTGAATGCCAAGCTCGCGCGGGAAGACTGTCTGGAAATCTTCACGTACCACGAACAGATCCAGATCGCCTTGTCCGACCAGGAATTCGAACACGCCGTCGAGTTGGCGGATCGGATTTTGGCCCGCTATCCGCACTTTGATGCCGCAGGCAACAACCGGGCCGAGGCACTCTTTCAGTTGGGGCGTCTGGACGATGCCATCACCGAATGCCGCCGTGTCTTGGGATACAAGCCCGAAGATGGCCCAGCAGCAACGTCTGCTGCAGATGTGCCCCTACCTGCCGCGGTTGGTGCCGGTGCTGCTCGAACGCGGCGACTCCGTGGCTCGCGTCACCGCCCACTGGATTGCCTCCACCAGTGAGACCCCGGAGATGCTCGCCGCGTTGCGCACGTTCGCCCTCGGAAAAAATGGGCCGGACAAACTGCGGCACGACTCGTTGGTGACACTGTGGCAGAAGCACGCCGTCGGCCGTCACGTCACGATGTGGTGCGAGGGTCAGTGGCGCGAAGAGAACGTGTTCGCTTGGGAAATCTATGGCGGCGACATCGTTCGCGGCTGGCCGGACGAGGTCGAGCGTTTGGCCGCCCGCGCGGAGCAGGCCCAGCGTCTGGGCCAGGCAAAGCTCGCCGAGGTGCTGTTCCGCGAGGCACTGTCTCTACGCCCGGATACCCCGGAGTTGCTGAACAACCTGGGCGCGGCGCTCGGGCAGCAAGGCCGCTACGACGAGGCCATGGCGCTGGCCGAACGCATCTGTCGCGACCACCCGGACTATTTGTTCGGTCGTACCAATTTCGCCGTGATCCTGGCCAACCGAGGCGAGTTCGAACGGGCCAAGCAGTTGATCGAACCGCTCTTGGACCGCGAACGGTTCAGTGGCAACGAATTCAGCGCCGTCTGTTTTTGCAAAGCCAACCTCGCGAGGCACCAGGGACAGCCGGACCAGGTGCAGTTCTGGGCGGACTACTTGGCACGCGTTCAGCCGAATGATCCGAAATTGGCCAGCATTCGCAAGTGGTGCTGAACTCGGGGACCGACTGGCGAAGAGCCAGTTTCCAAACTCCCCCATGTCCCATCAGATTCCAAGCGGCAGACACGGCTGTGTTCCCGATGCCGCCGAGGATATAATCCCGAAAGAAACGAGTCCTCACGGAGCGAATTGCGATGCATGTAAACCGTCTGAAACTTCTCGGAGTCCGGTCGCTCTGGCAGGATCTTCCACCCGGAGGCGAGCCGTTCTCCGATGCTGCGCAGGCCCGGCTCTTGGTGCGTGGGCCGAACGGGAGCGGGAAATCAACCATCCTCGAAGCCATTTCGCTCCTTTGGAGACAATTCGGAGAGTGGATTGACCGCGGAGAACTGCTTGACGTGCCGCCATCCATCGCGATACCGTTCCGCACATCGCACCTCGTCCGCGCGGACCTGGCTGCCATGGAGATTGTGGGGCACCCTCTCATTTCAAGCTCGTTATGGATTGGTGTGGGACGTCGCAAACCATGGGAGGATCTGAAGGCGGCGTTTCCAAGGGCCCAATTCGCCGGTGCTATCCGTTCGAGCGGTTGGAATATTGAGCTCCCGTCTCCTGCATGGCGGGAGCACCGGCACCTGAGCCTTGTGGGCAAATTGGCCAGCCCGAACATTATCTATTTTCCACCGGAGGATCGATATCCAAGGTCTCGCCCAGGACTGGTTGGCTTCCCAGCACACGTCACGGATGTGACGGCTTTCAACTGGCATGCAAGACCGGAACCGCGAACTCGCTTCGAGGATCTAGTACTGACCATGAGTGCGATTCGCCCGCAAGATTATGAGGAATTCCGATTGATGGTGAACTTGTGCCTGCGGCCGACTAACAAAGTACTACGAGGCTTCAATGATCGTGGTTACTTGGTCGTCACAGGAGAACGCCACGATGGCCAGCCCTTCGAGCATAGAGTCAAGGACCTGTCGTCGGGCGAGCGTCAGATGCTGCTAGTCCTAGGATTTACAATTGCATTCCTACGTGAGGGCGGCATCGTCCTTGTTGATGAGCCCGATCTTCACATCCATACTGCAATGACAACGCAGTTGATGCAGATGCTGGGCCATATCGTCCAGCGGCGGCGTGGCCAGCTCATTGTGGCGTCGCACTCTGAAACGGTCTGGGAATACTTCTCACGAACGACGGAGCGACTGGATTTGAATCCTTGGACGGGTGGACCAATATGAGCGATCCGACGTACGTCACCAAGGCCAAGCAGGCACTGAGTCTCGGGAAGAAGATCCTGTTTCTTGAAGGCATTGACGACGAAGCAGTCTACACAAAATGGCTGGAAAAGCTGGACCCTCTGTTCGCTGCCCGCTTGGAGATCATTGACTGTGAAGGCCAGCAGAAGGTGAGCAAAGGACTCGCGTTGCTGGGAAATCCACCAAACGTCTTTGGGATCCAAGACCGTGACGAATGGGATTCGGCACAGATTGCTGCAATGCAAGCCGCGCATCCAAGGCTGTTCGTGAATCCCGATCGGCACACACTCGAGAGTTATTGTTGCGATCCGCAGGAGATCACTCTCGCACTGCTGAATCAGGACCCTGCGACTTTCGGACCACAAGTAAATCAGCTGACGGCCGAGATCACGGCCGGACTGGCCGACTGGGTGGACCACGGAGCCCTGTGGACCAGCCTGATGCGCGTCCAGAATGCGATGCAGGAAGCGAAGCTCCCCCATTTTTTTAATCAAATCGTCCCGATCCCGCCGGATGCCACGATCAGGACGCGTATGCAGCAGTGGCGAACAATCGTGGATGACGTGGACATGTTTGCTGCATTTGCTGCATTAAGAACCCACGCACGGTCGCAAACGCAGTCCAAGCAGCTTCAATCATGCGTTTACGCTCCCCTGTTCTTTACTGCAGTGGTGCTCCCCAAGTTGCAGCAGCTTCAGCCGAGCGATGAGCGAACCTGGAAGGTCAATTTGGCCGAATGGTCGCCGAACCCACCTCCCGATGTAGTGCCTCTGCTGCAGGCCGTGCTCGCGTGACAGCCTTGGGGTGCTTGCCGACCAATCCGGCGGCCCGTCCAAGTTCAAGGATCGCGCGACATCGAGGAACGAGGCCTCGCCACCCCGACCGCTTGTGATGCTCTCCACGGTGATACGCACGTGCGTATTCGGGGCGAGTTCGAGCGGCTTGGCCGGCCGGAAAACGTGCCCGTCAAAAATAGCGTCGATTGTCTCAGACATAGCGCTGCACCCTAAGCGAACGGTCGACTAGCTCACCGACGAAGCTTACCAGATCTCCAAGGAATGGGGAACTGTGTGTGAACGGACACCTGTTTAATTGACCCAGTGCGAAGCATCGTCCGACTCGGCGGACTCGCTGTTTCGCTCGACCGCTCGCGCGATCAGCAGCGATTTGGCCCGTAATCCGTCGAGGGTCAATTGGGACCAGTAATCACGGGGCCGGCTGGCGGGCGGGTGTTGCTCTAGCCACTGCAAACCGGCTTGGTGGGCGGCGGCGTACTCGCGTGGTTCTGACACGGGATCGAAGTGAATCACGCCCCGGCCTCCCGCTGGACGACCCACCGCGGCCAGAACGGATCGTGGCCGGGTAGCACGCTCTGCAACTCGCGATCAATGGCCTCCCGCGTGTTGAGGTCCAACGGCAGCCCCGCTGGCTCGCCGCGTTGGAAGCACTTGGCCGCTTCGATGGCCCGTTCGGCCTCCTGGGAACGGGCCTGCCGCAAGCCGAAAGCTTCCGACACCAGCCAGTTCGTCACGTCGCCCTGCTTGCTCCACGGCAGCGCGGTGACGGTGGCCTCTTGCCCACGCAACTCGAAAGTGAACACGCGGTCCAAGTCCAAACCAGCACGTACGCCAAAGCTAGAATCCGTTTCATGCCGAAGCGTGCGTAATACCATCGGCTAAATGGCGCTGTACAACTAAGAACGCACCCAACAAAGCGGCTGAAATGGCAGAGAGAAACTTCAAGACGGTTGGTGGCCCAACGACTGCAGAGACCCCGGATGGCAAGACGCCGCGGGCGCAGGTATCTTGAGAGCCGGATCGCAAAGGCCCACATGAGGATTCTGTGCCTGCCAGTTTGAGACCCCAAATAGACGACGAGGGACGACCATGAAACGACGCAACTTCCTGAAGGCAGCGGCAGCGGCTGCAGTTGGTTTCCACATTGTTCCGCGGCACGTACTCGGCGGCGCAGGACAGACGCCGCCCAGCAAGAAAATGGTCTTGGCCCACATCGGCATTTCGACGCGCGTTGCCAGCCGGCCTTGGGGAGCTGTGGGCCCCTGCCGCCAACTTGATCCGGCCAGGCCGCTGGGGTATCCTGCTCGTTGCTGAGTTCCGCCCGAGTCCCCTTAATACTTTGGACGCAAGCAACCGTAGTATCCCATGAGTGCCACCAAACCTGATGTCAAACGTTGCGCACGTTACCAGCGTGTGTTGACCGTGCTGACGAACAACACCGAACTCCCGCTGGCCGAAGTCAAGTTGGCCTGTGCGGAGGAGGCGCCGGCGTTCGTCACGCGCGTCGTCCGGGAACTGACCCACGACGGCTACCTGGAAGCCCTGGGGAAGGGCAAACTCGCAGCCTACCGCTGGCGAGGCGAGCCGGAGCGGTTCTCCGCCGCCGATTGGATCGCATCGAAGGTCTACACGAACCGGATGACGCTCTCCCCGGTGTCCGATCGGCCGCGGGAACGTTTGCTGGCCCACGGCGCCGCGTCGCTGCGCACGGCGGAGTTGTTGGCCATCCTGATCCGTGCGGGCCGATCCGGCGAGTCGGTCCTGCAGGTCGGGGAGAAGCTGGCGGCCAAGTTTGCCGACGAGCTCGACCGTCTGCCGGATGCGGGCCGCGGCGAGTTGCGGAAGATCAGCTCGGCCGTGGCCGACACGGCCTACTGCCAAGTCATGGCCGGGATCGAACTCGGCCGGCGTGTGGCCGAGGCGACTGCCGGTCGCTCGCAGAAAGCGGCGATGGTGCGGGACACGGCGGAAGCGATCGCGTTCTGTCGCGCCAAGTTCTTCCGCCTGGCGGAGGACGGCGACCAGGAGGAGTTCCACATCGTCACCTTGAGCACCAAGAACCAAGTCATCAGCACGCACCAAATCACCATCGGGTTGCTCGATCAGTGCATGGTCCATCCGCGCGAGGTGTTCCGACCGGCGATTAAGGACGCCGCCAAGTCGATCATCCTGATCCACAATCATCCGTCCGGCGATCCGACGCCTTCCGACAAGGATCTGCAATTGACCCGTCGCCTGGAGGAAGTCGGCCAGCTACTGGGGATTCAGGTCTTGGATCACATTATCGTCGCACGCACCGGCATCCTCAGCATCCACGAAAGCCCCGGTGGATAGGGCTTAGGTAGCGTGCGCACACTCCGCGCAGAGGCCGTGGATCAGGAAGCGGTGGCCGGAGACTTGGAAGTGTTGCTCCTGAGCCACGCGATGCGCGAGCGCCACCAGTTCTTCGCTCTTGAACTCCAGCAACCGGTGGCAGCGGTTGCAGTACAGGTGGTCGTGTTGCGGATAGCCGTAGTCGTGCTCGTAGACCGCCCGCCCATCGAGTTCGAACTTGCGCAACAGGCCGGCATCCACGAATTCGGCGAGGGTCCGATAGACTGTCGGTCGGCTGACGTAACCGGATGCGCCCTTGGCAGGCAACTGAGCGATCAGTTGGTCAGCATCGAAATGCTGATGATGGGCAAAGATATGTTCGACCAGGATGCGACGTTGCTCGGTGTTCCGCATCCCCTGGCTTTGCAGATACTGCTGGAAGCGCTGTCGGGGCGACAGCGTCACTTGCACCGCACTTAGGGGCGTACTCTTGGCCATCAGCCGCTGATCTCATCCAACAACCGGCCCAAGGCGATATCCAAGTTCTGGTCCGTCTCGTAGGCCCCGTCGGCGATCTGGGCGCGAAGTTCGGCAACCCGGTCCGCCCGGATGTCCGGCAGGTCTCGCACCTGGCTCACCAAGTTTGCCTCGGGTGAAATATCCAATTCATCCACACCGAACCAGGAATCGGTCGGTGGGGCCGACTGTGCGGCCTGGGTGCGGTGCGGGCCGCTGATCGGCTGGGCGCCATGAATGCTGGCGATACCGTGAATCTGCATCTTGTTCTCCCCGTAAGACTACGAAAATCAAGCTGTGACAGGTGGAGTTCACTGGACCAGCGGATGGTCGAAGTTGGCAGGCCCTCGGCTACCCCGATCTCGTGCGCTGACTTTCGCTCAGTCGATTATACGTTACACCCGTTTTCGTTGGCACCGCGTTCCATGTTGCCGCGTTCCATGTCGCCGCGTTCCAGGTCGCCGCGATTCGGGTCGCGGCGTGCCGTCCGTGCGTTGGGGAGGTGACTTCGCAAACGCAATCACGAAATGCTACTCCCTCTATCGTCCAGCGGCTAGCAACGCTTCAACCCAAAGTGATTCAGACCCCTTTGTACCGCTGACACCTAGCGCTTTTTCAAGGCTAAGAATTAGGGTCGCGCTAAGTAAGCGGCAAAGCGCTAGCCGCCGGTGGCTCGCCACCGGCGGCTAGCGCCGTGCCGCTCACAACCCTAAACTCAAGCTTTGACAAAGCACTAGCCCCGCCGCTTGCGGAATCTTTGGCGACACAAGTCTATCTACTGCCGACTCGGAGGGGAACGAAATCCAGACAGGCAACACATGGCGAAGCTGTGCGACAAGCTGACAAGTCAATTTCCGAAGTCTTGCCGACTGCGGGAATCTGCGGTTGGCGAAGCCACCGTCTTGCTTCACCTACTGTCCTTTACGTTCTCGCGCGAGCGGCGGTTCTGCCCTCCGTGGTTTTTCTCCTAATTTTCGGCTGACACCACAGCCGTCACGCTCCGAGGCTGTGCTTCTTCCGTAGCATGGCTCTCCAGAGCCGTGCAGTTCGTCGCGAAATCCCGAGCAAATCTACACGGCTCTGGAGAGCCGTGCTACGGGCCATGCCATCACCCGGCAGTTTACGAAATCACGGCCTCGGTCGCAAGATCGAACCGAGGCTTGCTAGCACTGGCCCGGAGGATTCGTCGGTTCAGCTGCCTCACCAAACTCCACCGAGTTCACGACGGATCGAGGCGTAGCAGTAGCTCAGGATCAGCCACGTGAGCCACAGCAGCAGTCCTGTGTACAGGACGACAAGGATCGTCCACACGATCTTCGCCGACCACGAAAAGCTGCGACTGGACCACAACAACGGCAAGCCGAACACGGCGGCGGCGCCGAACAACATGACCAGGATGAACCAACGGCTGTCGAGCCACCGCCGCTGAGCTGCGCGTCGAGGCGGGGCCCCCTCGATTGCGGCGCGCGGTGCTGCGGTCGCGGCGCCGCACTGTATACAATGCTCAACCGCGGCTGGCAGTTGGGCCGCACAAGTCGGGCAGACGATCGTGGTGACCAGTTGTGATGGCATGCGTCAGGGAGCGAGTTCAAAGGCCGCCGATGCGACGGAAGATGCGACGGAAGGTATCCTTCTCGTTCTTGAGCGGGCGGGGTAGATTGATAGGCTGCACACGGCTAAACGGGCCGATACCAGTCGCGTGCGGTGCCGTTCACGGTGCAGATTGTACGTTCCTTCCCCAAACCGCGACAACGGGCTAACCGCCAATGGTCAAGGATTTCCCTTTCCTTTCGCTGATTCTCCCCGCGGCGTGGCTGCGCGTGGCGGTACTGCTGCCGCTGCTGTGTGGCTGTCCGCGGCCGGCGGAGCAGGTCTCGCCACCGGAAGCATCGCAGACGCATCAGCCGCCGCTGCGAGTGTTGGTCGTCGATGACCCGGGTCTGGCGGCGGCGGTCGAGCGGCAGTGGCGGGCGCGGGCCGAAGGCGAGATCGAAGTGCGTCCGATGAGCACCGCCGAGTTGCTGGACCCACGCCGTAAACGGCTGGCCGCCGACGCGGTGATCTACCCCGCCGGCTTGATCGGCGAGTTGGCCGAACGCGAATTGATCGTGCCGATCAGCGACGACGTGCTCGGCAGTCCGGAGTTGGCGCGACGCGACATCTTTGACTTGCTCCGCCAGGCGGAAATGGGGTGGGGCGAGCGGACGTATGCCGTACCGTTCGGTTCGCCGCAATTGACGCTGCTCTACCGCCGTGACCTGTTCGAGAAGCTCGGCTTGCAGCCGCCGGAGTCGTGGGCCAAGTATTGTGAAGCCGCCGCCCGGCTGTCGAACCGCGCAGCCCTCGGTGACCTGGCGCCTGCGGAACCGGCGGCGTGGCACGGCACTGTCGAGCCGTGGGGGCCGGGCTGGGCCGGGCAGGTGTTGCTGGCCCGTGCAGCGGGTTACGCGCGTCACCGCAACTACTTTTCCGCGTTGTTCGACGCGGACACGATGGAGCCGCTGATTGCCGGACCGCCCTTCGTGCGGGCCTTGGAAGAACTGGTGGCGTCGGCCCCCTACTGCCCGCCCGACGCGGTCACTTATGGCCCGGCCGAGGCGCGTCACACGCTGCTGGCGGGCCACTGTGCGATGGCCTTGACTTGGCCCAGCCACGCCGAGGCGGAAGCCGCGGGTGACGTTGCGAAAGCGGCGCAGCCGGTGGCCTTGGCGGTGGCGGAACTGCCGCCGTCGACCCAGGTCTACCATCCGGGCGAGGCGCAGTGGCTGCCGCGCGAGAACGGGGAAACCGGTTACGTTCCGCTGCTCAGCGTGGCGGGCCGCCTCGGCTCCGTCACGCAAGGGGCGGCCCAGACGCAGGTCGCTCTCAAGTTTCTGTTGCGGCTGTGCAGTTCCGAGTGGAGTGAGCAGATCTCACCGTTCAGTCCCGACACCACCGTTTATCGGACATCGCAGATCAAGCAGGCGCGGGCCTGGGTCGACGCGAGCATCGAGCCGGTGGTCGCGGAGCAATACGCCGAATTGGTGAAGCAGACCCAACGGCGTCGCCTGTGGTTGTTCTCCGTGCGGATTCCCGGCCGGGCGCGTTACCTGGCCGCCTTGGATGAAGCCGTCCAGCAATCGCTCCGCGGCGAGAAGCCGGCCGCGGAATGCCTGCAGGCGGCAGCCGAGCAGTGGCGTGCGATCACGCAGGAAGTGGGGGTCGAGTCGCAGCAGAGGGCGTATGCGCGGAGTCTGGGGATGCTGCCGTAGCGTCGTACCTCGGCCGAGCCTTCTCCCCTCGCCCCGGTACGCCGGGGAGAGGGGCCGGGGGTGGGCCGCGAAAAATTGTATCCCAGAGAGTCCTTGCAATGGTGCGATCTGGTCCGGCTTTTGTTCCAGCTTGGCATGTCTGCTCCCCATCCGGGCTTGCCCCGAATGGTACGAGGTTAAGCGGAACCTCCGATCCCCACTGGG
>JAPLNJ010001098.1:0-17176 GCA_026692885.1 Planctomycetota bacterium
GCCCCGGTGGAATTGGGTTTCGTACACTACGTCGGCAGGCGCCAGCCGTACTGTCTTCCGCCGCATCCCGCCCGCCGCCTCCGGCGGCGGGCGGGATGCGGCGGAAGAAGTGAGGCGGTTGCGGACCCGTGGCGTGGTCCAAAAACCTCGCTCCACCGGGGCAAGCCCGGATGGGGGCGGAACAAAAACAGGACCATCCGTTTGACGCCCGACTCCCCAATTTTGCGAGAGCCAGGCATTGGCTGATTTCCTTGGCACCGGCGATCCGGACACGATCGCATTCGGGCCGAACATGACTAGCCTGACGTTTGCTTTGTCGCGAGCCCTGGCCAAGACCTGGCACCCCGGCGATGAGGTGCTCGTCGCCCGGCTGGACCATGACGCGAACGAGTGGATTACCGCCTACGAGCTGGGCTTGGTCAGCGAATTGCTGGACGGACTGGGAGAACTTCCCGGCGTTAGAGTCTGGGGCATCACGGATCGATACGGCAAAGGCGGTCGGATACCAAGCCGGTGCCCGCGTCGGTATTGTTGCGACGATCGCTTCGACGGACGCCCCGGTCAACGCCGTATCGGTGAATCTCAGGCATTGGCCTCGGCGAGGCCAGCGACGACGACCTCCGTCTGGTCGCCGAAGGTGCTTGTGCAGACGGGGAAACAATCCACCACGAACCGTGTCGAGTTACGCTAGACGCCGTCTTGGCAGCGATCAAGACGGCGGACCTGGTCGGTAGGATGATTCGGCCGCCGATCGCCGAGCGACCAGACGCGTTGGTCTTGGAAGCCTGGGGAGCGACTTTTGCGGCTCCGGTTCAATCCAACTCCGGCGGCACACAGCCGTAGGACCAGGGCTGACCTTGGAACTTTGGAATGGGGGGCGGCAGCGGGATAGCGCCGGGTTGCAGCCGGCTGGCGAGTCCGAGCAAGGCGTCGACGATTTGCTTCCCCGCGGTGACTTCCAGGTTGCTGTAGCTGGTGAGCCGCGTTTCGTAGCCGCCGCCGCCCGGGCTGAACGCCTTGGCGGTGGGGACGTAGCCGACGGCATCGTTAGCCAACGCCACGGGGAACGTAAAGGGGAACTTGCTGCCCGCCTTGAGGTCCAGGCCCAACTGGCAGAAGCATTCCGCCGGGCATGACAACAACACGACGGGCCCCACCTGGACGGCCTGCACTTCAACGTCAGCGATCGGTTGCTTCTTGATCCACGCGTCGAGGATGACGAGTTCTCTGGCGAACGTCCACTCGGTGGCGCCGACCTTGGCCGGATCTTGCTGCACCAGTTCCAGTGCGCGCGCCACACGTTCCGGTTGCGGCGTACGGCGTTTGATCTTGAGCACCTGATGCTGCGAGGTGACGGGCGCGAGTGGACCCGCAGCTTGCTCGACGGCCACCAAAGTCTTGATGGCCTCCGCCCCGACGCGACCACCCACGTAGCGTCCCGCGACTTCGCCGACCTGCCGGAACTGGTACGGGCTGCGGTTATTCACCTGCGTGATATCCCCCAACATGCCCGGCATGAACACAACGATGGCCTGCTCGCCCATCAGGCCACGAATCGTTTTTTCGAGGTAGTAGATCCAGTCCGCCGAGATGCCGCCCGACCTAGTCGTCCCGTGGCAGGCGAAGTTGACGATGCAGCCCAGGAACTTGCCGTCCGCGTTCCACGCACCCAGCACGCCGACCTGCGGATCGATCGGCCCGGCCGGCTCCAGGATGTCTGGATTGCCCGGGCCAGGAAACGTCATCGTGACGCCGGATCGCATGCGGAACCGCCGGTTGAAGGCGGCCTTGTCCTCGTGCCCGGAGCCGACGGCGCCGCGTGCGTTCACGTTGCCCGCATCGGCGGCGACGACCGCCGCGACAATCTCGCGCTGGACGCGGGCGAGATACTCGAAGTGCGCCGTGATCCCCTGGTCGTAGACCAGCGACTTCACCAAGGGCGTGGCCTCATCGAACTCACCCGGCAGATGGAACCCGATCGGCCCGGCGTCATGTGTATGGGAGCACGCGATCAGGACCGCTTCCGGCGCAATCCCGCATTTCTCCTGAATCTCGCGTCGCGCCGCCAGCACGGTCGAGCGGCGAATGAACAGGGCGTCGATCCCGACAATCGCCACGCGCGACGGGCCCCAGCCAAACACGGCCGCGCGGACCTTGCAGGGGTCATGCAGCGACTCGAGATATGCGTTCCCGTCCCCGCCCAACGCTTTCATGCCAACCGAGGGAGTGATGTCCCGTTCGGCAAAGCCGGCTTGAAATACCGGCTCAGCAGCGACGGCCACGGTGGCGACACACAGAGTGCCCAAACAGAATCCAATTCCGCCAAGGCTCATGGCTCTCATTGTTGGTTCTCCTCAAATTGCGACCATTGTTGGGCCCGGTAAATGCCTATTTCACCACGACCGAAGGAGACGCCGCAATCAACCAGCAACTGCAGGTCCTTGACGCGACAGGCCGACCGATCGAGGGACTGTAGGCTGTGGGCCAGAACGGCCTGGGCGGCCAGATCCTCTAAGGTCATGGCCTGCACATCATTTGGGCCCTGACCAGCGGACGACTCGTCGGCCAACGGTTGGCAAGGATTGTGATTAGGGGATTTCCGCACGCATCTGCTAACGTTTCAGGGGCGCCTGCATCTTGGCCCGATAGTAGTCGATGATCGGCTGGCGATGCTCCAAGCCGGGCGAAGGCACGTTGGCCCCACGGATCTGCGGTGCCTGGAGATCCACATATCGCTGGGACACCGGCTGGGGGCGCCAAGTCGCGATGGCCGTCGTCAAACGCCGGATCTCGTCCTGGGCTTCCGGCGATCCGCTGAGATCGCGCGACTCCAGAGGGTCTGATTGAAGGTCGTAAAACAGGGTCTGTTGCGGCGCATTGCCCGTGAAGAGCAGTTTGTGCGTTCGCGTCCGGGCCATGCCCCGGTTCGGTCCTGACTCGCAGAAGACAATCTCGCGTCCCTGCGACTCGCCCCCCAGATTCTCGCCATGCAAAGGATCGACCATGTGGTTGCCCTTCAGCAGCATGTGGTGATATTTGCGTAGCGGACTCCGTCGCTTGCCAAGCGGTCGATGTGGGGCGTCTTCACGTCGGGGTTGCCATAAGCGCCCAGGCAGTCGATGCGAAGCTGGTCTACGTGCAACACGAGCACGTTCGGCCGACCACTATCGGACGGTGCGGCACCGCGGGCGGGCACGGCCGCCAGAACGCCGAGGACGAGCACAACAGAGTTTTTCATATTTGCACCTTACCCACTGCGGCTATGATCTTTCACGTCGGCTCAGGTCTTGTTCCGCTGCGTCATGATTCGGAGCACGGTTTCCACGTCCGTCTTGATTTCCAGCAGGTGCTGCCGCACGGCGTCCTTCTGGCGACGCGGTAAATCATCCAGCAGTCCTTCCTTTCCGTTGTCCGTCGCAAGTTCTCGTGCCCGCGCAGCAGCAATCGCCAGTCCTTTGAACGCCTTGACAACATCGTCGGCCGTCGGTTTCATGCCGTCTGCCTTTCACGGTGTGCGTGGTTCGCTTGCCGATGGCGAGGGTATTGAGCTGGTAGCAACACGTGTTCAGGATGATCCGCGCACGATTCTACCCAACGATTGCGGCGGGCGCAACGCACCGGGCGGCGTGTGCTCAAGCAGCGGGCGGCGTGTGCTCAAGCAGCGGGCGGATGGTCACGTCGCGGACGAGCAGCGCTCCGTCCTCGACCCAGACGCCGAGGCGGTTGCCATGCGGATTCCAGAACCGGTTCACGAGCGTGTGACGGCCGTCCACATCGACGTCCACAATGCCGTGACGGCAGATGACGTCGAGTCGCACGAGGCGGTCGAGGCCGCGCAAGCCGTCAATGGACGGGCCGCCGGGGAGCGAGCCACCGCTGCCGCTGTGGGTGCTGCTGGAGAAACTCGCGCGCGCGGCACCGGGGGTAAGTCGGAACTCCGTGCCGTCGCGCTCGCCGCCGGTGGTGCGCAGACGCAGGCCGTAGGCTTTCACCGCACCTTGCGGCGCGAGCGTCAGCGTGATACGCGCATTGTTCGGCACGTTGTCGAGGAGGATTTGCTGCGCTCGCCACTCAGCACCAGCGCCCCGTCGCGGATGGCGGCTGCTCCTTCCAACTCGGCGGGGGCCAGCGTGCCGGCGCGATCCGCGGTGCCGACTGACTTGAAATCGAACCACATGAGCGGCTTCGGCCCGGCGGATTCGTGCGGACGCAGTTCGGCCAGCTGCGCGTCGGTCAGCGCCGCGGCGTAAACGCGCGCGTCGGCGATGGCCCCGCGGAAGTGTGCTGGGGCGTCGCCGCGCCGGTGCAGGTGGCGCAGTCCGAGAACCACCGTCGCACCAGCTTTGATCGTCAGCGGCTATTCGATTTCATAATGAGCGTAGCGCGCGCCGTGGCGAAAGAGCGTGACGGTGCTGCGGGCATAAACCGCCGCCAGCTGCACCCACTCGCCCGGCTTGGCCGTCTCCTCGGCATTCTTTCGTTGGTCTTTCTGCGTGCGCCGGAAAGAGGTGGTAGGTGCCGTCGTGAAAGAGCGGGAAACAATCGCCCGCCTTCGAGTTGTGCCCGCGGGCACGGAAATATTGCATCTGTTCCGGCGGCGCGCCGAGGATCGCCAGCTCCCGTTGCTGTGCCAGCTTCGCACCGCCGCTGAGTGCGACGATCTCCGCCTCGCTCAGTGCCCGGTGCCACAACGCCGCGTGGTCCATCAGCCCGTGAAAACCGGCCAGCAACTTACCGTCGGCCAACAGCGCCGCGCCAAAATACCGCGGCGCGGTCACGGGCCGCGTGGTGCCGATGGGGAACTCCTCATCCAGCAACACGCCGTCCAGCCAAAGCTCCAGCTTCGCCCCCGTGGCGCGCACGACCACGTCATGCCACTCCCGCGGGCCGGTTGGTTCCATCGGGAACACGAGATGCTGGACGGCGTTGTTGGCGTCCCTGGCCAGCGGCGGTATTTCGCCTGGCGGCAAATTCTTGGGCAGCATGTTCACTCGCGCCGGAGTCAGGTTCAGCCCTTTCGCGCCCCAGAGAAACTCGATGACACCCCGAGAACCCTTGATAGCACGAGGTCCCTCCGGCCAGCCGAACATCCACGCCGTCGGCGTGGACATTTTTCCGCCCACGTAATTTCGGTCTTCACGTGGCAGCGTTGCGCCATCCACGCCACGCAAGTAGAGGCTCGCCCTGCCATCGCCGCCGTAGCTGCCAAAGAGCGGGGCGTTCCATTCGCCCTGCAGGTCGCGCACGCGCAGCAGCAGCGTGAACTCCGCCCCCGGCGGATCAAACGCCGGCCCGCCAATCTCTAGATGACCGCCGTCGAAGCGAGCGACCTTTCCGTCGCCGCCGCGCGCCAGCGACGCCACGCTCTCGCCACCTTCGAGCGGTACTCCGAGCTGCACGTCTCCGTGGACCAGCAGCGGCACCCACGAGCCGCTATCGGTCGGATTGGACTTGCCGCCGCCGACTTCGCGGTCGTCGCGCATTTCGGTGGTGACAGCATAGGTGCCGTTGTCGCCGGAAAACATGACCAGTGTATCCACCACGACGGTGCGGTCAGCAGGAGGTTCGCTGGTCCCGCGCAACACACCAGCCAAGCTGCGGCCGTCAAACTGCGCGCGGACGAGCGGCTTGACGCCGGCCAGTTCCAGCAGTGTGGGCAACAAGTCCTGCACTTCGGTCAGGCCCGCCACGTCGCCGGGCGGCCGCCGGCCGCCGGATGAAGCACGGCACGCGATGGCCTCCTTCCCAGAGGGTCACTTTGCCGCCCTGCATGCCGACGTTGAAGTAGCGTGGGCCGAACGTGCTGCCGTTGTCGGTCAGAAACACGACGACGGTGTTGTCGCGCAGGCCGGTTTCGCGCAGGAACGCGTCGAGCCGCCCCATGTTGGAGCGAGCTGGCCGTGGGTTACTACACGCTCCACGGCGACATGTGCGGCGGCCTGGCGGTGATGGGGACGTGCCCAAAACGATGGTCTATCGCATCTCGAACTGGGTGAACCGCGCGAAGGAAATCATCCCGCGCGACTCGATCACGAAGGTCCCGAGCGCCGAGCTGCGCCCGAACCAGACCGATCAGGATTTACCACCGCACGACGTGCTCGATGCGGTTCTCGAAAAATACGTCGTCCCCTGCCGCTCGGCCGATGAGATGATCAAGCTGGGCTTCGACGAGGCGACGGTTCGCCGGGTTGTCCGACTGATCGATTTCAACGAATACAAGCGTCGCCAGGCCGCGCCGGGTTTGAAAGTCACCTCGAAGGCGTTCGGCCTCGGCCGCCGCATCCCCATCGCGCAGCATTACCGCGAGGCTTGAGCTGGCGGGAAAGCTGGCGTGGGTTGGCCCGCCGCTACACTTCGACGTGGCCGGCCCAGCCTGGGTGGGGAACGAAACCGAAGTAGCGCTCGCGCTGATCCATCGCGAAAAACTCCTCGCCTAGAATGGTGTGCTCGCCGCAGCGGACTTCCATCTCCGACCACGAGTGCAGGCCAAAATCCCAAGCTTTGTCGAACACGATGTCGAATTGCCGAAGCTTGCGCGGGTCGAACCCCATCAGCCGGGTCGTCACCATGTCCACGGCCATGGGATGTTCGCCGGCGATGAGGCAGCCGCAAGGCTTGGCGTCAGGTGCGAGGGGGCCCAGTTTCTCCCCGCCCACGATCCCGTCCACCACACAGAAGATTTTCCTTTGCTGCGTCCCCTGCAAGGTGCCCTTGACGTCGGCGAAGAAGAGAATCTTCGCCAGGTCCGCTGTCATGCGCCACGCCGAATCGTTCCCGTGCCAGTTGCCGCCATCAACGGCCCGTGTTTCCTGCGAAATGGGAAGAAATGGCTTGAGGGTGCACTTGTAAATGGCCCGCCAGGTGGCGTAGAGCGTGTCACCCACCCGGCTCTGCCGGGCGAGAGTACGGTCAAGGAGCCAGCGTTGGATCCGGATTGACACACGATCATTGGCGGCCAAGCCGTCGGGCAATTGGTCTCCGTGTCGGCTCGGAGACCCAACCCGATAGTGAATCAGGCAGTTCTTGTTCGTATTCGCTCCCACCAGTCCTTTCAAATTAAGTGTCACCCCGACCTTCTTATGCACCTTCATCTTGGGCACTGAGATTACCACGTCGGCGCGAAGAAAGGTGTTGGAGATGGTGTACTCGTGGATATCGTCGTGATGGTGCCTGATGGTTTCTTTGCGATCGTAATCCGCGCCGTAGTAGTTGTGACTCGGGAATCCGTAAAAGGCGCTTCGGCGTCCCAGGTTTATCAGGGTGTGACCGGCCGGATCGCCCGGACGAGGGACGCGGTTGGAGGCGAACGCGGTCTGGTGCGGATCGCGCATGGCGAAATTGCGAAGGTCATGGTATTCGACCTCGAACTTGAATCGCTCCCGATACCACGCCTGAATCGTATCCAGCCGCTCTGCCGCCATCAAGTCGTCCCACTGGCATCCCATTTCAGGCGCATCAGCGATAATGATCCGACCTTTGCCTCGCAGGGCGATGTAGGCGTAGTCCACCAGCGCGCGGAGGAGGGAGGGATGGCTGACGACGGCGAACAGGTCATGGCCGCTGGGGTTGCAACTTGCGACGAAATTTGGCTTGAGCAGCACGGTCTGGCCGGGTTGGATGAGGTGGCCCAGTGGATTCCATCGGGGGCCGCCGAAATTCCCGAGGTCGAGTGCCAGCGAGACAAACAGGCGGCGCAACAGGTCGTAGGGCTGGTTCGGGCTGGCCGAGACTTCGGCGAAGGGCAGTTCCGGATAACGAGTGTCCGGATGGAAGGGTGGCTGCGTGTTGTAGACGGGCGCGATGACGCCATAGGCAACGGGATGCATGGTCAATGGCCTCGGCTCGGGAAGAACGCGGGCTGAGATTCAAGAGTGCCCTGGTGGAGGCTGGCCATTTTGTTCAGTTTAAACCATCAAGGGGTGTTGTCCAGACGGACAGGAAGACAACCGCTTTGTTCACTTCCCGTCAAAGCCGGTCGGTGGCGGGGTCAAGCTTGCTGATGATCCATTTGTACTTGCCCGTCGGTCCGCGCGGAATTTCGCTGACCCGGCGCGGGTGGAGACGCGTGCTGATCCCAATGATCTCGCGCAGGCCGATTTCGATTTTTTTCAGTTCCTCGGCGGCGATGTCGTCGCTGGCGCCGGGGCGGAGAATATAGGTCAAGATGATCTCTTCGGGGTTCTCCTGATGAAACTGGAGTTCCTGAATGCCGCGCAGATGTTTGAGCGGGTAGGTGACGATGGCCGGTGCGATCCATCCGCGATCGCGGCTGTAGAGATAATCCTCCTGTCGGCCGTCCAACTCCGTGATAATGGGCGTGTATGGCCGGCGACAAGCCGGACACGGCGCGGTCTCGACGCCGCCGACCGTGTCCGTCATGCGATAGCGGACGAAGCCATTCACGTCGTTGTGGAGGTTGGTGCCGATGATCTCGCCGGTGGCTCCATCGACTTCCACCAGGGAATACTGGGGCAGGGCGTGATAGACCCGCCGGTGCTCGCACCAGGCGGCCAGCACCGTGCCCTCCGCGCAACCGTAATGGGCGAAGAGACTCGCGTTCGGAAACGCCGCCTGGATCTGTTCGAGCTGAAAGCCATGCACCATTTCCGAAGCGAGCAGCACGGCCTCGGGCTGCGGAAAGCGAAGGCCATTTCTCAGGATTTCCTGCGCCAACAAATAAATCGCGCTAGGATAGCCGTGAAAAAAACGGGCTCGCCGGTTGGAAATGATCTCGGCCATCCGCGGCAGCGCATCCGCCTTCAGGTCGAGAATCGAGAGCCGGACCATGTTTTGGTCAGGAAAATCTTGAAACAGCGCGCCTTGCCTGGTTAGGCCCCGAAACTCTGCCCGGTGGGATCGGGCGGGGTCATAACCTACTCGCTTCCACTGATGGCAGATGGACGCCCACTCGCGCTGGCGGTCCTCCGCCGGTTGGACGAACTGGATCGCGTTCCCTGTCGTACCGGAGGTGCTGCAAGGGTTGGTGGCGCGATGGTCCAGGCTCCGGCCCAGAATGTCGCGATAGTTCTCGGCAAACTCCATCCGGCTCAATGGGGGGACGAACTTCTGCAGATCGGCGATGCTGTTCAACTCACGCACCGGGACACCCGCAAGTCGCCTGGCGTAGAATGGACTGGTTTGCACCAGACGATCCAGCAAGGCGCGCAGCAGCTGAAACTGATGCGCACGATGCTCCTCCGGAGTCCAACTCTCCGATTCCTGTAAGAACGCGTACCAAGCCCAGAATCCGCGTCCGAGCCTGGCCGAAAGCGGGTAAAGCGAGATCAGTTTGCGCGCCAATTGTTCCGCGGCGGGAAATTGCTTCAGGATGCCTTTAATCATGAGGCGGGTCGTGACCTCGCAGCCAAAGACGCCTGGCGTCCCGCTCTGCTCCTGAAGGAGTTCGGAGCGCTCGCCGAGGTCGGAGTGAAGACAAGGTGGTGTCGCATCACGGTCAGATGATTCGCAGACGATACAGTCGCATGAGCCGCTCGCCAAGGAGGAACCCGCCTCACGCCCGATGCCAGTTCTTCTTTCCCTGACTTCCGGATCGCGATTCCTCAAAGCTTGCCTTAATCCATCCCATTCAGTATCCGATGCATCTGCGGCGACTCAACCATTGGGTCAGCCGTTCTGGTCTAGGCAGACATGGCATCACAACGAGCCAGCCTGACGACGCAGTGCCGTGGCCCAGGGGTTCCCGCCTCCGCTCCGTGCGTCCAGCGCCGCTCCTTGCCCTGCTTGAATGTGAGTCGCAACGCTACATGAAAAGAATCGCCTTCCTCGCCGGCGCCCGGCCCAACTACATGAAGGTCTTCCCGGCCTGGAAGGCGGTCCAAGCCGCCGGCCTGCCGCTGCGCCAGACACTCATCCATACCGGCCAGCATTACGACAAAGCCATGTCCGACGTGTTCTTCCGCGATTACTGTTAGGAATTTGATCTTCCAGCTCATCGGAGGTAGTCTAGCGGGGGAAACGGGGAAATCAATGGGGGTAGGGGCGAATGGTACGAGAACTGAACTGATAGGAAAATGCTCAAGGGTGTTGGCGGGGGCAGGGCGGCCACGGCCGCCCAGCATGCCGGCGTTGAAGTAGCGCGGTCCGAACGTGCTGCCGTTGTCGGTCAGAAACACGACGACGGTGTTGTCGCGCAGGCCGGTTTCGCGCAGGAACGCGTCGAGCCGGCCCATGTTCTCGTCAATGTTCGCAATCATCGCGAGGTAGCGGGTCAGCTGCTCGCGCTCCGCAGGGGTGAGTTTCGGCAGGTTGGTCTTGGCGACGAGCGCTTCCATGTCATCGCGGTAGCTGGCCGGAACAAAATGCGGCGCGTGCGGGGCGGCGGTAGGCAGATAGCACAGAAAACGTTGGTCCGCCTGCGCCCGTTCGCGCATCCAGCGCATGGTCTCGCGAAAGAAGACATCGGTGGTGTAGCCGTGGAAGGGGCGGCGGCGACCGTTGTGCCAGTAGGTGTCGTCGAAGTAGTCATTGTCCCAGAAATCCGGCGCGGAGCCGATGTGCGAAGAGGGATACCAGAGCGTCTCGTGAAAGCCCCGGTCCTGCGGACGATAGGGATAGTTGTCGCCCAGGTGCCACTTGCCGAAGATGCCGGTGGCGTAGCCGACGGTGCCGAAAAGATCGGCCATGGTGGGCAGGTCGCGGCGCAACAGCGTGCGGCCGCTGCTGACATTCATGGCCCGGTTGCGCAAGCAATCCACGCCGGTCATAAGCTGCCCGCGCGTCGGCGTACACATCGGCGCGACGTGGAAGTCGCTGAACCGGATGCTCTCGTCGTGCAACCGGTCGAGATTTGGCGTCTTCAGCACCGGATTCCCGTGACAGGACAACTCGCCATAACCCTGGTCGTCTGTGATGATGACCAGGATATTGGGCTGCGGTGCCGGAGGAGGATTCGCAGCGTCTAACGCGGCCAGGGGGGCCAGCAGCAGGGCGGCGAGCAAGGCCGCGAGAGCGTGTGTAATCTTTCCGTTCATGGGGGCACGCTACCGATTCAGCGCCTCGCGGTGACGCCGTGTGTCACGCTCGATTTGCTCGGGGCTCTCGTAAGGGTTCCGCGATGGTAACACCCGGGATGCAAAAGGCAGCAAACGCCCACAGAACAGCGGCGGCAGGCAAGGCCGGTGGTCGAAAGGAACGAACGGACGGGGCGGTTCTTGTGCGAACCAGCGAACCAGTCAGCATGTCTTCACGTTCTCCTTCCTGCGCTGATTGGAAAGCAGCCCCCCAAGAAACGTTGCGTGCGGCACGACGGCAATCCCGAGCTACTACATCGTCTTCTCGCACGAAGCGCAATGTCAAGCAGGCATCCCCGGGTGTATTCTTGATGGTGTCTGGCCGCAGGGGCCGTGAGTCAAGCGACCCGGCCAGCGGGAGCCACAGCACCAGCCGCTTGGTGACTCGGGATACCGGCTGACGACGAATCAGCCGGGCTATAAATCCTGCTGAACGCCCCGGCGTAGCGGCAACTCAACGTCACGGCTTTGCTCCGTGTACGACCACGGGGACGGACCAATCACGGGGTGTAGAAACGGCAGCACTCGCTCGGCGGGCGGCGGCCAACCCGCGACGTACTTCAAAATGTCCACGACCACTAGACCCGTATACAGGCCACTTTGTGCCTGGCGGATGATCGCCTTCTCCGCCTGAGGCAGTACCCGCCTTGTGCCCAGCTCGTAGCCATCCGCCCATCCCGCGTGGACGTCCTCGACCGGGCTGTTTCGCCACGCGTACAGCGTAATCGTGTTGGCGATTAGGCGAATATGAGCCCCATCGCAGACAGACTGCCACCGCAGCACGCGACTCCCCGTCACGGCGAAGGTTGCCGCCCTGCGGCACCGGCTTCGTCTCCAGATACTCAGCGACCTGCAGGAACATCGGTGCGGCAGGTGGAGTGATCTTGGCGACGGGCTGCCCGTCCTCGCTTTCGGTCAGTTCCCAGGTGCCGCCGCTGAGAACGAGATCATCGGTGACTCGGACGCTCAGCGCACCGGCAGGGATAGCACAGGGGGGGTGTTCCACACATGTTCTCGACAGGAATGAATGGACCATCCAGGCCAGATGACACTCACGAAAGCAGCCTACTTCAACGCCTCCGTAATCTTCTTCGTCACCTGCTCCGCCTGGGCGGCAATGCCCTGGGCGTTGAAATGGACGCCGTCCGGGGACCAGTATTCGGCATGGTCCTTCACCAAGCCGTAGAGGTAGTCCACGGCAATCCCCTCGCGGGTCACGATCTCCTGGGCGATCTTGTTTCTGGCCTGCACCCGCTTGGTGTTCTCGGCAATCATGCTGCTCAGCGTGTGGCCGCTGCGTTGATTCAGTGCTTCCATCTGTCGGTGGTTGTGCCGTTCAAGGTCCATCAGCGGGGCTCCCAGCAACTCGTCCCGTCCGGAGGTAGATTCACCTCGAATGTCGTGGAGCCATAACGCAGGACGGTTCGGCCGGAGCCCGCACACCGACGTATTTTTGCCTGAACGAGCTGACCATCTTTCCAGACCAAGCCGACCTCAAAACCGCCGCGGGCCCGCAGCCCGGTGACACTTCCGGCTGGCCAGGCCCTGGGCAAAGTCGGAAGAAGGTCCAGAATGGGCCGTCCGTCTTGAGTACGATCGTGAGTCTGGAGGAGCATTTCGGCGATTCCTGCCGTGCCCGCGCAGTTGCCGTCGATGCAGAAGATGTCGTTCGCGGCTCCGGCGATTCCCGCCACCGAGATGGTCAGCAGGTCGTTCCCCGCGAGTTTGCGGATCAGCTCCATCACGCTCGCCTCAGCCTTTTCGCCGTCCAACAGCCTCGCGTAGTAGACGATGGCGTTGGCCCGGCTCCACTCTACATCTTCCCAGTCCTTGCGACCCATCCGCAGTTCCAAAGACCTGGAGGCCGCTTGGGCCAAGTCCGGGGTCGTACGCGGAGTGATTTGGGCCAAAGGAAAGAGGCCGACCAGATGGCTGGTGTGGCGATGGTTGGTCTGGCCCCCGTCGTCCTGTTCCCACTCCTGCAACTGACCGTTGCGGCCAATACGATACGGGGGCAGCTTGGTTCGAGCCGCCTCCAGTCGGACGCGGAAATCGTCGTCAACGCCGAGCACCCGGCTGGCCTCGATACACGCAGTGAACAGCTCGTAGATCATGGCCCGATCATGGGTCGGGCCGAGCGAAGCCTCACCGCCCAGTTCTGGGGAAACAGAAGGTCCAGGGTAAAGGAATCCGCTGGCCGGATCACGGGCCAAGTAGGCCAGAAAGAACTCGGCTGCCCCTTTGAGTACGGGATAGGCACGCCGGGCCAGGAACTCTCGGTCGCCGGTGAATTGATAGTGCTCCCACAGATGCGTGGCGATCCAAACGCCTCCCGTCACATGCAGCCCCCAACCGCGTCCCCAGCCCGGCGCAGTAAATCCCCAGGCGTTGGTGAACACATGGCAAACCCACCCCTGGTCGATGCCATAGGTGGTGCGAGCTGTGCGCCGCCCGGGTTCAGGCAGCGACTCGATCAGGCGGAACAAGGGTTCTCCGCACTCGCTGAGGTTCGCGACTTCGGTGGGCCAGTAGTTCTGCTGGGTGTTGATGTCCAGGTGGAAGTCGCAGGTCCAGCCCATGTTGCAGGCCAGGTTGTCGTTCCAAATCCCTTGCAGGTGCATGGGCAGTGGCGAGTCTTCTCGCGAGCCGGCGATCACCAGATACCGACCGTATTGGAAGAACAGGGCGGCGAGCTGGGGATCGGCCTGGCCCTTCCGTACCGCTTCCAGGCGGACATCGGTCGGTTGCCCGGCCGCCTGCTCGCCTCCCAGATCCAGCGACACCCGGCGGAACAAACGCCGGTGGTCGGCCACATGCTCGGCGCGCAGACGCTCCCAACCTTGCTCCTGGGCGGCCGCCATCTGGCTGGCACACAGAGCCGCAGCCTCGCGGCCCCGGAAGTCGGTGTTCAAAGCCACAACCACCGTGGCGGCGTCGGCGTTCCTCACCAGCACCGTGTCTTGGTCGGCACGAACGTCACCGCCTTCGGGCAGGATGCGAAACAGGGCTCGAAACGCAACCCCGCACTTGCCGTCGCTGTGGGAACCGAAGGCGTGGCCCTCTACCAGCAGCGTATTGTCGCCGTCGACCCGTTGCGTGCAGGGAAGACGTCCCGCGTCGTAGCGGAGCGAGAAACCCAGCGTGCCGGGACGGTCAGCGGTTAGCCGCACGACGAGCACGCCCAGAGGATGGCTGGCCAGCACCTCGCGAGTGAAACGCACGCCGTCGCTGGTAAAGGCCACTCTTGTTACGGCTTGGTCCAGGTCCAACTCGCGACGATAGTCGTGGACCTCGCCGGAGATCCCAGAGTGTCGGATCAACAGTTCGCCGCCGGGCAAGTTGCTGCCGTAGTTCAGTTCGCGCCCCAGCAGTTTTGGGACCTGGGCATCGGCCTCCGCACGCCGGCCCGACCAGAACAAGTCGCGGAACTTGACGAACGCCTCTTGAGCTGCGGGGTTCTCATGCTGGTCGCTGGCCTCGCCCGACCAGAGACTAACCTCGTTGAGTGCCAGTCGCTCCCGCTCGACTCCGCCGAAAATCATGGCACCCACACGTCCGTTTCCCACGGGTAACGCTTCCAGCCATCGCCGGGCCGGCCGCCGATACCACAGCGAAAGCGGCGATCCAGCCGGCGCCGGCGTTTCGCCGACAAACACCGCCGCTGCCGGAACGTCCGGCTTAGGCTCCTGCTCGGCGACATCCGACGGCACATTAGCCGCCGAAGAAAGATGGGCAGTGACCGCGCAGATCAGCAGAGTCAGGATCGCAACACGCTTGGTCATCGGGATTCCTTTGCCTGGTGGACAGCATACGTCCGTCCTGCCTGAGCTGTGAAAACGACCGCGCCGTTCTCCAGTTTGGTGGCGCCGTCCTCCACTGGCTGGCCGTCACATTTCAGCAGAGTGGACAACGGTTTCGCGGTGCCGGCGAAGATCACGCGGAACTGCCGCGGAAACGCTGTGCGAAGTTCGACGACATCGTCCTGGGGATACACGACTTCGAGCTTGCCCAGCTGCAGTCGCCGGCCTTGCGCACCGGGCGGGACGACGATCGTGCGGAAGTCGTCCTGCACGCCGTACAAGCTCTGGACCAGCAGGGGCCAGGCCGAGCAGGTCATGGCCACGCCGGGATCGCCGATCGCTCGCCCGGTCAGAGCGTTGTACCGTTCGTTGATGCCGTGTTCGGCAATCAGCCGCCGCATGCGATCGGCTAACTGCCGGGCTACGTCGTGGTAGCCGTAGCGATGCAGCCCGCAGGCCACCAGGTACGTCGTGGCCGGCCACATGTCGCCGCGCCACATCGCATCGGCGCCGAACTTGGGGTCGTCCAGGGCTACGGTCGGTACCGGATACTTCGCCCACCCCTGCTACGGGTCCTGCAACTGCTTGACCAGGGCCTCGGCCTGCTCGTGCGTGGCTGCCCCGCAGGCGAGCGTCAGGAAGCCTTGGATCGTGCGGACCGGGATCTTGGCGTGGCTGTCGCGGTCGAGACTGTAGAAAAACTGTGTCTGGGGGTCCCACATCTTGTCCTGCACCGCCTTGATCCGCCGGGCGACAATTCCCCGGTACTTCTCGGCCAGGTCCTGCTGGCCGAACTCGGCGGCCAGCTCGGCGATCGCCTCTTCGCTCATCAGTAGGAAGCAGGTCTGTTCCACGCCTTCCACGTTGCCGTACCAAGGACCGCTCTCCGCCCGCTTGGGATGCGGGGTGAGTTTCATGTCGTCCATGGGCGGGTGGAAGTCAAACGTCTCGTAGCGGGCCGTCTGGAGCATCCCGGCATTGCCGACCGGATTGTAGGCGCCGAACTCGATCAGCCCGTCGCCGTCCACATCGCGCTCCGCAGAATACCATTGGTCAAACAGGTCCAGGTAGGGCAGGCAGCGTTCGACCAGGGCCCGATCATTGGTCTGGCGGTAAACCATCCGGCAGCCCCAGCCGAGAATTGGAATCTGGGAGTAGCCCAGGGGCGGCCAGGGGCCGAGGTAGTTGGGAACCATCCCGTAGCGGACTGAGCCCTTGGGCGCCTCCGGGTTGTGATCGATGGTGTACCAGTAGTTGTCGAACACGCCGCGAATCGTCGGGTCGTCGTCCAGCGGGGCAAAGGCTGTGGCCACGAACATCGCATCCCAGAGCCATTGGCCCACGTAGCCTCCGCCGCCCGTGAACCACCGGTTGGGCAGCGCCGGCAGACGCGGCTCGCGCAGGGCGCCCCACACGCAGCGATCGTACAGGGACTCGATCAGCGCATTGAGCTGCGGGTCTTCCGTCTGGATCTGCCGGGAAAACCGCTCCTTCCAGGGCGACACATCGAGACCGTGGCCGATGAACAGGTCGGGCTTCAACTTGTGATCGACGCGAGGCAACTCAGCTACTTGCTGGGCGGTGAGGGTTTGCCCGGCCAGCCACCACAGTCCGGCCGCCAAGGTCACGTGGTCGGGGGCATCCTTGGCGGCCACGATTTCCACGTGCAACAGTCCGTCACCGTCGAGATCCTCCGCCTCGCAGGCGATCACCGCCAGACGGTGCTTGCCCCCGGCGACGGCAATCGGGTCGATGCGACTGGCGCGGACGCGGCCGTCGATGCGGATGTCCATGATGCGGTGGCCGGGCGCTGCCCAATACGCCTCGCCCACGGCGACCGCGATCGTTCCCCGAGCGTCCTTGGGCACGCGAATCCAATACTGCAAGTTCCCCGCCTCACTGCTGAGGATACTCCGCAGTTCCGGCCGGAACTCACGCCCGAGTTGAAGCCAATCGGGATAAGCCAACGTGTTTGACGTATCCACCGTCCAGGCTACGTCGGGGGCCATGGGAGGCGGCGCGGTCTCGCTGGCCATTAGCCAACGTGTCGTGAGACTCAGAAGCACCGTCCCCAGGATCATGGATGTTCGCATCTGTTCAGTTCCCTCTACATCGAGTCACGACATTGCTTGCTATTGGGACGGGGCGTCCATTTCGACAACGCCACCAGCATGGTCCGTCGAGGATCGCCAAGGTTGCGTTTCGTAAAAATCACCTTCAGGGCGTGGGGCTACTTCGTATCCGCCTTCGGCTCGGCCGGCCGCCACAGCCAGCGTAGCGAATCCGGCAAGATCGCCCCGCCGTGCTTGCCACTGTGCTTGCCGGTGCCGCCCACGAACTTACAGC
>JAPLNJ010001098.1:17209-30953 GCA_026692885.1 Planctomycetota bacterium
GTACTGCTTGAACTTCAAGGCCGCGTCCATCTCCAGGTTGGCCAGCCACCAGTTGCCAAATTGATTGTCCAAGTCGTTGCTGCCGTCCTGGAAGAACACCCGAATCGGCTTCGCGGGCGTGGAACGGATAAACGACGGATAGACGTGCCCACCCCGGATGTTCGTAAAACTGCCCACATGGCTGAGCATCTTGCGGAAGGCATCGGGTCGCTGCCACGCCACCGTAAACGCGCAGATACCGCCCGAGGAAATCCCGCAGATCGCCCGGCACTCGGGGGCCTCGGTCAGCTTGTATCGTTTGCCGACCTCCGGCAGGATTTCCTCCAACAGGAACCTAGCGTACTGGTCGCTGAGCGTGCCGTACTCGAAACTGCGGTTGCTGGCCTGCCAGGGGTTCTGCGGCGGCGGCTCGCCCACATGACCGGGGTTGATAAAGATGCCGATGGTCACCGGCATCTCGCCCTTGTGAATCAGGTTGTCGAAGACCACCGGCACACGGAAGTCGCCGTCTTCCTTGACGTATGCCTGTCCGTCCTGAAACACCATCACGCAAGCCGGCTTACTGCCGTCGTACGTGCCCTGGGGTATGCCCTCTTGACGCATCGAGTCGGGGCCCAGCTTGTACTCCTCGTCGCCCGCCAGGGCGGGAGAAGTCAGGAACAATATCCCCAGGCGCCGACGATGCACGGCACGAAGCCCTGGTCCACCAGGTACAGAAGCCGCTCGTCAGCCCGGTCGAAATACTCGGGCCGGATGCGGGCGTAGTCCTTTTCCCAGGGGAGGCCTGCTTCGTTGGTCCCGCGTGGGTCGAAGGCCGGCATGTCGGGATACAGCCCGGCCACGATCTGGATCACGCTGAAGCCCTTGGCCTTGCGATCGGCAGCCAGTTGCTGAAACTCATCCGGCCCATGGAGCCGCTGGCACAAGCCCATCCACCACGTATCGCCCAGCCAGAAGAACGGTCTTGTCTAGGTGCTCGAAATGCCGCTTGTCCGCCGCCACTTGCAGCGGGCCGTGAAGATAGAGCAGGTTGTCTCCGGCATAAGGCTCGACCGTCACTGCGCCAGAGAGATCGTGTAAGCCTCGGTCCGCTGTCAGGGAACATACGGTTCGCCAGCGATGCGTGCCTGCGACGGGCGATGCGTAGCGAACCTTCCACGTTCGGCCGCCGGCCCAGAAGGCCGGGACTTTGAGCGTGCGGCCCTGCGGGGTCTCGAACAGGGCCTCCACGGTCACTTCGTGAAAGGGATCGCGATAATCCCCGCTCGCCGTGAAGGCGATCTCGACCATCCTGTTGGCATGCGTGCGGGCCGTCGGAGATTCGTCGGCCGAACCCCGGTTCTCCGTGGAAACGACGGCGCCCCACACCGTGACCACGCATCCCACCAGTATCGCGCGGAACCAGCTTTCAGTGTCTTGCGGTCGCATCATTACCTTGCACATGGCCCATTCTCCCCTGTTGGTCTTGTTGAACGCTGGCCGCCGTCCTCTTTGTGTTGCATGGAGCTATCGGACTTCCGTCTCGGTCAGGTTGCTGATCTCGCTGCGGTTGGAGGCAGCATCGAACGAGCGGAGGGCGAAGTATCGTTTGCCTGCGGGATGAGCAACAAGAGGGAAGTCAGGGCCAGCCAACTGTTCCAGAATCTTCGCTGCATCCTCATGCCCTTTCCCCTTTGGTCGCCGCGGACAAGCAACCACGGTTGCCGCGTCCATCGTAGCACGGTGTCCTCGCGTCGAGTAGACTCAAGCCCACGGCTACAAGCAATCGTCGTTACGCGGACACGTTCCAAGGAGCCCCGCCATGCCAAGCATTGCCTTCCCCCGTCGCGATTTCCTGAAGGTTAACAGCGATTCTGACCGCACCCTTGTTCGCCTGCGGGGCGGACAGCAGCGACGTGGGCCACCGTCGGCCGCCCACGACGATCGTCTTCTTGGGCGGCTGCAAGACCCATGCTCCCGGCGCACACGAACACCTCCGCGGGGCGCAGTTGCTGAAACAGTGCCTGGAGACGGCCATCGGCATTCCGCGGCTGCAGACCCGCATCTATCTGGACGCGTGGCCCTCAGACCCCGCAGCCTGGGACGATGCCGCGACGATCGTACTGACCTGGGAAGGCTGGAATTTGCACATCGTCAACGCCCGCCACCCGGATCGGTTGCAGCAGCTCGACCAACTGATGAAATGCGGCGTCGGGTTGGTTTGTTTCCACGCAGCGACGGCCGTGGAGAAGAACGTAGAGTCCTACTACCTGGACTGGGTCGGCGGCAACAAGAGTCCGGATTACTCGCTACACCCCATGGCGCGCGGGATTGACGTGGCCCTGGCGGACCCGGAGCACGCGATCTGCCGCGGTGTCCGACCGATGAGATTCCCGGAAGAGGAGTTCTATTGCAAGATCCTGTTTCGGCCCGCAGACCAGCGGGTCCGGCCGATCCTGACGACCTTGCTCCCGCCCGAGCGGCCGGAGAAACAGATCATCGGGTGGGCGATCGAGCGGGCGGATGGCGGGCGGGCCTTCGCCTGCACAGGCCCGCATTACCATGCGAGTTGGCAGAACGAAGATTTCCGTCGACTGGCGCTCAACGCGATTCTCTGGACGGCCAAGGTCGACGTGCCAGGTGGCGGCGTACAGTCGACCGTATCGTTGCTCGACTTTCAGATCACAACCGTCCCCCCGCCTAACCAGCCGGTGGTACGTCCTTAAACGGCAAGGAGTTCTCCGTCGTGATACTGTCCTGCGGAACGCTCAGTTACCGGCAAGAAAGCCTGCAACTCGCCCTGGAGGGGATTCTGCCCAATCACTTTCGGCTCGGTTCCACGCAGACGACGGCTTCGTACTCGGAGACCGTCTCCCCCGTCCGCCAACTCCGCTCCCCGCCGACGTAGTTCAAGTACAGCAGATCGGTAGCCCGGGATCGGCTCGGCTGCGCGGCGCCGACGTATCGAATGCGCAAGGGCTGCGCCCCACGGATGCGGAGCACGCCGTCGATGGCAAGCTCCCGACTCCCCTCAGCGCTGAGGGTCTTGCCGCTCAGGGCTGGAACGTCTTCTTCCCGTCCGTCGATCGCCACCGTGCGCCGCCCACGCTCGTAGACCCAGCCCGGGTTGTTGAGGATGCCGATTTGCCCGGTGGCGATCCTCATGGTCGTAACGTCGGTCAAAGCGACCAGCTTCTCGCGCATTGTAAAGCTGCCGTCTTGGTTGGAGGCGAACACCAAGTCGGCCCGGACATGTTCGCCGTGATCGACTACCAGCTCCGCCTGGAACCAGTCCTCTCCGCTGGTCACCTTCACGTCGCGGAGGCGGATGGGCAAGGACTTCTGCTGATTTACCAGGGCGACGTGCCCAATCCCGTTGAGTTGGTCGGGCGAGACCATCCGGTCGAGCCGGTAGGGCACGCACTGGGCCATGACCTTGGGTCCCCAACTGAACGTGTGAATGGCCGAGCCGGTCCGGCGGAGGATGATCTTGCCCGAGTCCAGCCGTCGCACGCCCACGCGGTCGTGGGGCGCCCGCTCGATGCGGTCTGCCAGCTTCAAAACCAGCCAACTGGCGGCCAGTGAACTGATCAGATCGGTCTGGGTGGAGGCGAAGAATGTCTCGCCTGGGGAGTAAACCGTGCCGGTATTCGAGCGGGCCTGCATCTTCTCCAGCGTTTCCACACACCGGCCGGCCAGCGACCAAGCGTCCGGGTCGCGCAGCAAGACCGACATCATCAGGCTCTTTACGATCCAGTCGGCGTTGCGGAACAACTGCCAGTCCTGACCGTTGGGATACACGAAGCCGCCGTCGGGCAGCACAAACCACTTCAGGTTTTCGTAGATTCCCGCCACGTTGTAGTGCAGGCACTCCGGCGACCGGCGACCGCTCAGGGCATAGTCCAATTCAGCGCCCAGGCTGAGCGAGATGCAGGTCATGTAGTCCGGGTGGACGATATCGTGGTTCTCCAGCGTGAAATCGTCATGGATGTTGGCTCCCGTGAACTGCGAGGCGACGGTGCGGCCGTCGACCACCGTCTGCGACCGCTCGTCGGCCGGCCGCAGGAACGACGACATGGCCCACTTCTGAAACGCTTCCTCCCAGCCGACTCGTCGCGAGTCGTCCGGCAGCAGCAACAGGGCCACCGAGAGGATGCGGCTGTTCCAGGCGTTCTCCTCCGCCTTGGTGTCCAGTTCGATTTGGTGCGGCGGAGTGCTCTTCGCGATGCGGTCGGCCTCGTGGGCCACCACGCGGCGGACGCTCAACCGAACATCCTCGGGCAACTCGTCCCACACGTACCAGGCCCCGCAGCCGAGTTGCTGTGCCCAATGAGCCGACTGCCAGGCATCGCCCCAGCGGCGATCATCGCTAGTGGGTCGCGTGCCGGTCACATGCGTGGCCACCAGGTAGCGGATCATGGGGATAACCGTCTCGCTGAGCAACCGCTCCCGTGAGATGCCGACGACGGATTCATCGTAGGGTCCAAAACGGGACAGGAAGCAGAAACCGTAAACCGCCCCGGTGTTGGGTCGGATGTGGTGCTCGCCGGACCGGCTGTCCGTCAGCAGGAGCAGCGTCGCGTCTTCGTTCCAGGGATGGACTAGGGTACGGAGGTATCGAGCCAGCTTCTCGGCCGCAAGGTAGATCCGCTGATCCGTCTCTTCCAGGTCGGCCTGCCCGTGTGGCTCGATCAACCGCAGGACCTCGCCGGCCTGCGACGGTCGCGCTGGCACCGGTTGGCCGACGGCAGCCCGTGGGGCAATGGCCAGCATGGCCGCGATGGCCAGGAAGCCCAAGCTCCTGGTCCTGATCCTGGTGCCTCCATACGATAAGCAGGCGTAAAGCGGATTTCGTGGCTGCCAGTATTCCATCGTGGAGTCTCCCAGGCTGCTCGATCACTCGTGTTGCTGTTGGCCAGTGTAACCAAGCCCGCGGTGCAGGTCGTGGGGGACATTGCCGCAATGGTTGAAAACTTGATACGCGCATTGCGATGTCCCGCCGACCGTCCGATATCTCCTATGTGTCAGCCGTACAGCCTCCCGGCAACAACGATGGCTCGCCTGATTCATCGCGACGCCGCTCGAAACTCGAAGGACTCGATGACCACCTCCGCCGAATGTCCATTCTTCGGGGGCTGACCTCGCATCAGCCACAAGTTCATGTGTACTTTCTCTTTTGATGCTGCCGGAAGTTGGCTGCCGGTGAAGGTCGACGCGGCCAGCAGTTTGGCCCCCGGATCGCCGGTTCCCTGCCAGCACTGCCACTGCACACGGTCGGCCGTCCAGGTCAGGCTGCAGGTCAGACGCTGGACCTCGCCGATAGTGAAGCGAACCATCCGCGAATCCGTAGCCGGTTGCACCACGAACTGCGCGTTCTTTGGCTCGGTAACCTGGCCCCATCGTGTCAGCTCGAAGTCGATCTCGTGGTCGTCATCCAGGTAGGTAAACAGGCCCAGCACGATGTTCGGGTCGAGTTCGCTGAACGGTCCGGCGAAGGTGAAGCGGTACTCGCCGTACCCGAACGACTTGTCCGAAGTGACCTCAGCGCACCACCATTTTCCGGCCGCATCCTTGGCGATCTTCAAGTGCAGCCGGCCCTGTTTATCCACCCAAACCAGGTCGGGCGCCCAGCCGTTGGGTCCGGGACCGAATTGGGGTTCGGCCTTGCACTGCCAGGTCAGGCCGGCAAAGGCCAGTTGGGTGCTACCCGTGGGTGCCCGCGGCGGTACCGCGGCCTTCGCCGTTCTCTCCGCGATGATCCCAACGGCCACCAGAACCACCACTGCCACGAATGTCTGTTTCCGGATCGCCAGGCGCATCGGTTTGGCTCCTTAGGTCTCGTTCGTCGCAGTGGCCCCGCAAGGCTGCGGTATCAGGGCCTTGGCGGAAGACTTGGACTCTGCAAATCTTGCTCGCAATCGGAACCGGGCGCCGGGATGGCTATTTCCCGGAGTCTCGCGGGCGGCGGTCGTCGATGGTGACCTCGGCTTCGATGGTGTTATCCCGGATGGTCACCTCACCCACCTGCGGCTCAATCAAGATTCCCGCCGTTTGAGTCCGGCTTCCCGGGACCCTCGTGTCGCGGATCGTGTTCTTCTCAAACACCAAGCCGCTGGTGGCACCGCAAATACGAATCCCCGGAGACGGCGCCGTGATACCGTTGTTTTCGATCACGTTCTCGATCAGACGGTTGCGATGGGCAGCCATGCCGAGCGATTCGTTGCGGAAGGAAATGCCTTCGCGAGCATTCTGGCTAACACGGTTTCGCTGCAGCAGATTGTCCGAGTCCTTGTGCCCGATGGAGATCCCGTACTGGCCGTTGCGTTCCAAGACATTGTCCTCGAACAGGCCGTAACGCACACGCCAGCACAAAAAGAGGCCATCCGTACCGTTGCCACGAGCCGTACAGCCGCGAACGATGGGGCGCTGCGAGCCGCTGCCAGGATGCAGGCCGAGCTGGGCATTGTCCGCGCTCACACAGCCTTCCACCGTCACGTCGTTCGACTGTTGGAAGCTGATTCCGTCCCCGTTGTAGCCACGGACTTCGCAGCCCTTGAGTACCGTGCCGTGGCCGCGGAACAGATAGATTCCCGCACCTCGGCAGCCGTTCAAGGGAACATTCGATTCCTTGTTGCCGAGGATGACGAGGTTTTCCACACGGACGCCCTGGACATCCCGGCCGCTGACCACAGGAAACACGGTCGCGGCCCGAGCGTGGTTCTGGACCATGCAGTCGGCCATCAGCGGCACGTCGATAGAAAACGTCTTGCCGCGCCGTCCCGTGATCCGTGCGACTGTCGTATGGAAGCCGCCGGCACGATCGTCCCAAATCGCCACACCCGTGCCCACGTCGAAGCCGGTCGCATCTTCGACGGTGATCTGCTCCTCGCCGAAATCGCCGTCCAACGCCAGCCCTGACGCGACGCTATCGGCCTTGCGCAGGCGGGTTCTTCCCGCTTGGCCGCGAACGGTCACGTGCGACCGCAAATGCAGTGAATCCCGCATCAGATACTCTCCGGGGCCGATTTCGACCGTTCCGCCACCCAGTCCCGCGATGTAGTCCACCACCGCCTGCAACGCTCGGTTATCGGTTCCGATCAGGTCCGCATTCTCCCTGCCCACAGTGATCGTCGGCAAGTCCGTCATGGTCGAGTGCATGGCGTGGGGCAATTGTTGTTCGTCCGGCTGCGGCGAGGGGTCGTGCGGTTCCTCCGCTGCCAGCCAGGCGCAGGCAATGGCAGGGGTCAAGGCAAAGACAGTCTTGATCAAAGCAGCGACGCTGTTCATCGTAGGCTCCTTGATAGCGCGGTATCATCGTGCTCGGGTTCCGCCCGGTTTGTGCTCATGCTGGCACTCTCCTGGATCGAGATAAAGCGTTTCAATCCAGCGGGCGTACCGAGGACGCTCGTCACTCCCTGAAAGCCTTGCGGCGGCACGCCGGGGTCGTGCGGATGGCAGGCCGCGCGGACCTTGTATTCACCGCAGATGGGGAGCATGCGGTCCAGGAACCACGTGACCCGCTCCCAGAAGAGTTCCGCCGTAACCCTGCCGGCCCTGGTTAGCGGCGGCGATTCCTGTGCCTCGCGCAACCTCCAGGTGCTATAGCGCGCACCACCACGGCCAGGCGTCGCAGCGGTCCGCAGGACGCCCAGCAGGCTCAGGTTGTACTTGAACGCGGGAATGCCGGCCTGGGCGCAAGCGGCGATCATCTGACCGATCTGTTCGATGTCCCCGGTGCGCTCCGGGTCTTGGGCCAGCAGGATCGCGCCCCGTCGCTCCCGGTCGATGTGGCTCGACGAGAGCAGCGGCAGTGCGACCATCTCCAGGGCGATCCCGTGCTGCTGGCATAAGTCGCGGGTCTGTTCGAGTTCCTGCCGCGTCCAGTATTCCCGACCACCGGACGTGGGTGGATAGCCGCAGACAGCCTCGACGCCGTGGCGTTTGAAGTAATCCAGCATCTCCGCCGTCGTCGGCCCTTGTTGCGTGCCCAGGTGCATGGTTGGCGATGGGGGCGGTCGCTGGGGAGTCGCCGCACTGCCGGCAGCCTGGCTCTGACCGCCACCAACCAGGGAAACGCCCGCCGCCGCCGCGATGAACTGCCTGCGGTGCATATCTGCCTCCTTCTCCTCAATCAGCAAACTCGGACACCGCCGGCGCGTGGTCCGAAGGCTTCTCGCCCTTGCGTTGGTCGCGGTCGACCTCCGCGTAGGTACAACGCTGAGCCAACGGTTCAGTCGCGAAGATGTAGTCCAACCGCAGCCCGTCGTTCTTTGGGAAGGCCAGCATCCGGTAGTCCCACCACGAATAGATCCCACCCTCCGGATGCCGCTGGCGGAACACGTCGACCAAACCCCAGTCGAGAATCCGATCCAGCGACAGACGTGCCGACTGGTAGCACAGGACGGAGTTCGCCCACTGCACCGGATGAGCCACGTCCAGATCATCGCGAGCCACATTGAAATCGCCGCACAGCACCAACGGGGTCGTCGGCGTGTAGCGGCTTTCGAGGTACGAACACAGCCGGTCCATCCAGTCCAGCTTGTAGACATACTTCGCGGACCCGACCTGCTCACCGTTGGGCACGTACGCACTGATGACTCGCACCCCGCCAACCTCGACGGCAATCAAGCGGGCCTGCTGATCATCCCCGCCGTGCCCCCAGCCACATTCGATCTGGCTGGGCGGCGTGCGGCTGAGGACAGCCACGCCGTTGTAGGTCTTCTGACCGAACACGGCGGCGTGGTAGCCAGCCTCGCGGATGGCGTCATAGGGAAACGACTCTTCTTTGGTCTTCAGCTCCTGTAGGCAGAGCACGTCCGGTTGGACCTGCTGCAGCCAGTCCAGGAGCCGTTGCTGGCGGGCACGGACCGAATTGACGTTCCAGGTGGCGATCTTCATTCTGGTCATCCTACCCCGGCCAAGCCACCGCGTCACCGAAGCTTACTGATGACCGGCGGACGCAGCGTTTCGCTGGAACTGTTTGAGACCTTCCCAGGCGATCCGTTGCAGATCGGCGCGATCCTGGGCGGAGAAGGTTCGCTTGAGCGGCCCTCCGTCAGGGGCTAGGTTGCCCATGGAAAACGAGAGAACGTGGATTGGGAGGGCGACGCTCCCGCGGAGCCTTAGGCCGTCGCTGACGGCCCGCTCCGGCTCGGCGGGAGCCTCGCCCTCCCATGCCATTGGCAACCTAGCGGGCCCCTCGCCCTCCCATGCCATTGGCAACCTAGGACTCACTAAGGGCAGATTTCCTGTTGCTTCTCGCCCTCGGCGTTGGTGTGCTCGGCGGCCCGGTCGGATCGGCCCGGCAACTGCAATTCGGAACCGACCAACGACATCTGCCAGCGCACGCCGAGCATCAGGCAGTTGATCCCCGAACCGATGCCCAGCATGGCCACGTTGTCCCCGGGGCGCACCCGGCCGCGTTCCAGGCCGATGGCCATCGTCACGGGCAGGGCCACGGAACCGGTGTTACCCAACCACGGGAACGTATTGAAGTCGCGATCGGGATCGAGTCCCAGCGATTCGTTCATGCGTTTGCGATGTGCCGAACCGACCTGATGACAGATGGTCGCGTGGATCTCGTCGACGTCCCACGTCGTATCGCGCAGGAAATCGCCGAACGTCTCGACCCCCGTGGCCACGCCTTCTTCCAGCAGTTTCTCCGCATCGGTGTCCATCAGCGGATGCATGCCACTGCCCACCGCTTCGTCCTGGCCGCTGTGGCACAGCTGATGAAACTGGGTCCGGGCTCGCACCGCGGCGGCGATCAGGCGGTTGCCCGTCGTGCTCAGTTCCCGGTCCGTGAGCAGCACCGCGCAGCTGCCCGATCCAATCGTCAAGGAGGCCACGGCGAACTTGATCTGGCTGCGGGTGAGCGTTGTATCGCGGTTGAGCGTATCGATCGTGTTTTCGACCAACTGCCGGCTGCTTTCCGTGCCGACCACGAGCGCAGCGCGAATCTGGGCCAACTCGATCATGTTGGCGGCTTGCAGGATGCCGTTCATCAATCCCAAGCAGGCATTCGAGACGTCGTAGATGACGCATTCGGGTGGCAATCCCAGGGCGTAGTGGACGCGGCAGGCCGTGGCCGGCTCCAAGTGATCGCGGCAGACGGAACCGTGGATCAAGGCGCCGATGTGGCGTCGATCGAGGCCAGCCGCCCGGATGGCGTGTTCGCCGCTGGCCACGCTTTTTTCACTCGGCAACATACCCCGCGGCCAGAAACGCCGCTCGCGAATCCCACTCATCAATTCCAGCCGGCCTTCCGGCAGTCGCAACCGGCGATACAGCGGTTCCAGCCGGCGCTCGATTTCCTCGCTGGTGACGATTTCTTCGGGCAGCGTGTAGCCGAAGGATTCCAGGCAAACGTGCTGATAATGCATCGCGTCCCTCGCCGCGTTGGGCGTCTTGGAGTCTTGGTTGGCAGCTCGGCCGCATTCGACTCGTCTGCCGCCGTGTGATCTGACGAATTCTTCAACCTAGCCGAACCGTGTTTCGGCGTAAACCCATGTTTGTACCACACGCGGTGTAAGGAGGGCACATTCGACCCGTGGACCGGCTTGCCCGGTTCTACTTCAAGTCGGCCCCTGCTATAACCTGCGGATTCGGCCGTTGGCTTTCCGGGGCAAAAGGAATTGGATCATGACGGAGTCGCAGTCGCTCAACCGCGGGCATTGGATCGTGTTGGCAGCTTCGTTTCTGGGTTGGATGTTCGATGGGGTCGAGATCGGCCTGTTTCCGGTCGTCGTCCGACCTGCCTTTCAAAGCATGGGACTGACCGACGATGCCGTCATCGGCTCCTGGATCAGTTACGTAGTGGCGGCCTTCCTGTTGGGTGCTGCCGCCGGTGGGATCCTCTTCGGCTGGCTGGGGGACACGATTGGCCGGGTCCGCTCGATGGTGATCAGCATCCTGATCTATTCGCTGTTTACCGGGGCCTGCGCCCTGGCCCAGACGCCTTGGCAACTCGGCGTGTTCCGTTTCATCGCGTCACTGGGCATGGGAGGCGAATGGGCGCTGGCGGTGGCCCTGGTGATGGAATGCTGGCCGGAGCGGCACCGGACCAAACTCGCGGGGGCGATCGGTGCGGCCGCTAACTTTGGCATTCTGTTCATCGCCGTGGCAGCCCTCTTCAAGCCTGTCACTCAGGATTCGTGGCGGTGGATCATGGTCGTCGGTGCAGCACCCGCGCTGCTGGCCCTGTTGATCAGCGTGCTGGTCCCGGAGTCGGAGCGATGGAAGGCGTCGGTCAAGAAAGGTAAGTCCAAGCCGCTGCGCGAGATCTTTTCGCCGCGGCTGATCCGGTCGACTCTGTTTGCAATTGTGTTCTCCGCGATCCCCTTGATCGGTACCTGGGCCGCCGTGTCCGGCTTTATTCCTACCTGGGTCGATCAGATGAGTCAGATCGAGGCCGGCAAGGAATTCCTGAACGACGAGCAGTTGTCCAAATTCAACGAGGCGCAGGACCCGCAGTCAAAAGTCAAACTACTCAAACAGGAACTCAGCGAGACGCAGCGGAAGCAGGTCGGCGCGACCACGGCGCGAGACAAGGCCTGGGTGCAAATGGTACTGGCCATCGGGGCCATCGTCGGCTGTGTTATCGCCCCGCTTATCGGTGGCACGTGGGGGCGACGCCCGGTCTACTTCGCCCTGTGCCTGCTGTCGCTGCTGTCCTGCGAGTACCTGTTCCTCGGTCTGAAAACGTTCGACCTGCAGTTCATGGCAGTGACTTTCTTGGTGGGCGGCGCGACGGCGGCCTTTTATGGCTGGTTGCCGCTGTATTTGCCCGAACTCTTCCCCACGCGTGTCCGCGCCACCGGGCAAGGGCTGAGTTTCAATTTCGGCCGTATTGTCGCGGCCTTTGGCGCGATCTACATGGGGCAACTGATCAGCTTGTTCCACGGTGCCTACGGGCACGCCATGGCCGTCGTCTGCCTGATCTACATCGTCGGCATGGTGGTCATCTGGTTCGCCCCTGAGACCAAAGGCAAGCCGCTGCCGGATTAGTCGGGATGATTTCTACGGAACTCAACACCGCCTTCCACCGCCGACTGCTGCCTATGGTTGGAATTTCTTAATCCGCGTATAGTAGCCGTATGGAATCAATCATCCGCGACGTCAAAGACATCGTGCCCGACGAACGCCGCGTGTACGAGGCGGCGATCGGCCACGCGCTCCAGGAAGACCAGCGGGTCATCATCCGCGTGGTCAACCTGGGGGCGGAGCCCGATAAGGCCACCCGCAAGACGACTTTGGGCCGGTCTGTTGAAATCGCTCGGCAGGGCCGTGCCGCGGCGGCTGCGCAAGGCATTACGCCCGAGGATGCGGAGGCGGCCATTGATGAATCGCTCCAGGAGGTCCGCCGATCAAACCGCTGATCGAACCAGGCAGACTGCTCAAGGACACGGGCGGATGAAGTCCCTGGGTGGGAGGCTCGGCTGTGTTCCTGACGCCGTAGCGGATATAATCCGGGTGAGGGCCGCGGGGAAACCGGCGGATGCTTTCCGGTGGAAGGGACAGGTCCACGGAATCGCGGTGTTGGTCGATTGTGGCGCAGAAGGAGTAAGACCATGAGTCAGGCAGATGTTCTTGCGGCACCTGAACTCGAACCCATCGTTGACGGGATGAGCAAGTGGGACCAAGAGCGGTCTGCCTATTGGCGGTTATTGCCCGATTTGGTGTCCCAGTACCGCGGCCAGTACGTTGCCGTTCACGATCGCCAAGTCGTAGACAGCGGTGAGAATCAAGTCGAATTGGCCCTGCGGGTGTACCAGCGATTCGGGTACGTACCGATCTATGTGGGTCTCGTGTCTGACGAGCCGTTGCGAATGCTGCGGGTGCCCACCCCGCGAGTTCTAAGAGAGGCCCGTGGAGCATGATTCGGTACCGAGAGTCATCCGGGTCGTGGCCAGCCGCGACGAACCCTATGTTCTGCTGGGTCGCGACGTGCTTAACGGCCACCGCGTGATACTCGACGGACCCCGCTTGCATCTGGAAATCGAATGAACTGGTCGGGCCAACGGTCATAGCGGAAAGCCGAGCGATGGTACATGGGACGCTCCCGATCCGTTGTACTCGGTTCGCGGGCCAGCAGCCGTGCAGCAAAATTGGTGGTTGTTCGAAATGTCCGAAAACACGTAGTCGTGGCGACCGTCACGCGGGTGAAGGTTTCTCGGGGCCGGAATCCACGGTTGCGGCGGGGTCGCTCGGCAACGACACCCGGTCGTTCAGGAACTTCATCAAGGTCGCGGCGACGCCTTCCAAGCTGCCTCCGCCACCGATGGCGAGGATCTCCGGCATGATCTTCACGCCCCGCTCGGCCAGGGCGGTCGTGACGTTGATAACCGCCGTCGGCCCCTGACCCAGGGCACGGACCTGGGCCTCGAAACCTTTCGCCCGGGCCAAACCGACCGCTTCCACCTCGGCCGCCTTGGCGCGTCCCGTCTCAGCGATGTAGGTCGCCTCCCCGTCGGCTTGTTTCTTGCGGGCCGCGGCGGCCTCCGTGGCGATCTCCACGCCGACTTGGGCCTGGGCCAACTGGGTCTGCATGTCGGCTGTGCCTTTGGTCTTCTCCATGTCGATCCGCAGGCGCTGGGCCTCCTGCTGCATTTGGTAGGTGGCCTTCTCCTGGTTGGCGATCTCACGTTGCGTAAGCACCTGGACCAGTTCGTCCGGCAGGATCACGTCCTGGATGTAGGCGCCGCGGGTTTCCACTTCGTTTTGGGTCAGTTGCGTGCGGATGTGTTCCAACGCGCTTTGTTGCACC
>JAPLNJ010001099.1:0-10608 GCA_026692885.1 Planctomycetota bacterium
ATCGCGGTGAGATCCAAGACGCTGACGGTGAATGGAAAACCAGCCCCGCCCCGTTACGCGACTGGATGGCCTTTGTGCGCCGCGTGCTGGTGACATGGAACGGCCAGGGCGACCAGGTGCTCGTCACTTTCATCACCACCGCGCCACGGAGCGGCGAGCCTGGTTGGGACGTGAAGAGCAGCGGCACGTCCTTCACCGCGACTGCTCCGGACGGAGGCCGCGTGCATTTCGCCGCGAACGCCAATCCCACGGCGATGAGCCTCGGCGGCGTTATCGCCGAGGCCGACACGCTCTTGGTCGTGAAACCAAAGTCGCTCGACGCTCACGGCATCGTGCTCGGCGCTCGCTCGCTGCAGGTTGGCCCGCAGAGCTTGCCTCTGGTTGCGGACAGCGCCGAGTTTGCCCTCGGGCCGCAGCCCGTGATCGCGCGCGAAATCCACGCCCCCATCCAGCCGGTCACCTTCGCACCGGACGTGAATGTCTTCACCGACCACGCCGACGTGACGATGACCTGCGCCACGCCCGGCGTGCGCATCCATTACACCCTCGACGGCAGCGAGCCGAATCTCGCGTCGCCGCGCTACACGCAGCCCGTGCGCATCACCGAGAGCGCCCAGGTCCGCGCCATCGCCGTGCGCGACGGAGCGAAGGAACTGCATTGGCCGCTCGACCCCGGCTTTGCCACGCTGCCCACGCGTGCCGTGTTCACCAAGCAGGCGCCCTCACCGGCCCTGAACACCAAAGCCACGCAGCCCGGCCTCGAGTGGGAATACACCGAAGGTCAGCCCTTTGCCCTCGTGGCCACCAGCGGCTTCGTCCCGGCGCAAAAGACCGGCACCGCCACGAAGCTGCTCGACGTTTCGATGCATCAAAGCGGCAGTGCCTTCACCGTGCGCTACAGCGGTTTTCTCGAAGTGCCCGCGGACGGCGTTTACACCTTCCACGCCCCGCGCGAGTATATCATCCCCGACTGCGATCCCGGCTACGACCTGCGCGTCGTCCTGGATGGCGAAGAATGGTGGCCCACGATGCGCCGCCACGCCCTTGGCACCTGGTCGCGCGCGCTGGCGAAGGGTCCGCATCGCTTCCAGGTCATCTACACCGACACGCGCACGAAGCCCTTCAAGCACGAGACGTGGATGAACTGGCCCAACCCCGCCGTGCTTTGGAAAGGCGGCGCCCCCACACTTGAAGTCAGCGGCCCGGGGATCGAGAAACAACCGCTGCCCGCCGCGTGGCTCACATGCGCCTACCGAAGCTAACCATAGGGTGCCCAGTTGAGCGATTCCGTTCTGCCCCACCTTTTGAGCATTGGAGAACGTGCCATGAGAACCCGCTTGGTTGCACTGTTTCTGGCCGCGTCGGCCGCTGCGTATGGGCCCCGGCCGATGGCCGCGGCGGTTCCGGCAACCGCCGACAAGACGCTCGTCGCCTGGGTCGCGCCGGCAAACGTAACCCAGCAGGGCGGCAGCGCGCTGACCATCCAAAGCGGCGATCAATTCGACGCCGTCGTGCTGGGCGAGCGGGCCCGTGGCAAATGGATGGCCGGCAGCGAATTCTTTCGCCGCACTCAGGGGGACCAGAACGCCAACGCCGTTGAGACGGTCGGGCCGGATACGCCGGTGCAGATGGCCATCGTCTACCAAGGCGAAGAGGTTCGCCTCTACCGCAATGGCCAGCCGTACGCGGCTTACAAAACACAAAACGTGGAACTGCTCGGTGCCAACAACCACATCGCGGTGTTCGGCCTGCGGCATGTCGGGGCGACCAGCGGGACGCCGCTGGCCGGATCGATCGACGACGCGCGGATCTACGGGCGAGCCTTGACGTCCAAGGAAATCCAGTCGCTCAAGCCCAACCAGCCCTCCGACAATCAGCCCCTGGCTTGGTGGGACTTCGAGGGAGACGTGGTGAAGGACCGGGCGGGCCACTTCACGCACCACGCCCTGGCGGGCGGAGCGAAGCTCCAGGGCGGACGGCTCGTGCTGGATGGGACCGGATGTCTGATCGCGGCCCGGTCGGAGGCCGACGCCAAGCAGACGGCGCACCGCATTTCCCCGCCCGCCGGGCCCTTTGTTCCCGAAACGCCCGCCATGCCGGCCGTTCCTCCGAGGACCTGGCTGACCTATCACCTGGCGCACCCCGGCCCGGGCGGGGCCATCCCGGCCGACCCCAATCCGGCGTTCTATTACAAGGGCCGCTATCACCTGCACTACATCTACAACCACAAGGACGGCTGCGCGTTCGCCCATGTCTCCAGCACCGATATGGTGCATTGGAAATGGCACCCGACCACTCTCACGCCGAAAACGACCGGCCACGGCATGTTCAGCGGCACCGGCTTCTTCACCAAAGACGGCGCCCCCGCCATGATCTACCACGGCCAAGGCTCCAGCCGGAACCAGATCGCCTTCGCCTTGGACGACAACCTGGAGAAATGGTCCAAGCCTGTGGCGATCGAACCGAAGACCGAGGACGGAGGACTTCCGGCGATGAGGCATTGGGACCCCGATTGTTGGCTCATGGACGGCTCCTACTATGCCCTCAGCGGCGGAGGCAATCCCAAGCTGATCAAATCGCAGGACCTCAACCAGTGGGTCTATGTGGGTGAGCTATTCCACGAGGCCTTCCCCGCGAATCTGGGCGTCGCCAAGGCTGAAGACGTCTCCTGCCCCAACATATTCAAGATCGGCGACAAGTGGATGCTGCTGTGCATCAGCCACGCCCTGGGCGCCCGCTATTACCTGGGCGACTTCAACGGGGAGAAGTACCTGCCCACCCACCATGCCATGTTGAACTGGGCCCGCTGGGACTTCTTTGCCCCCGAGTCGCTGCTGACCAAGGACGGCCGTCGCGTGATGTGGGCCTGGTGCACGCCGTGGATCAACGGCATGCAGAAGACGGACCGGGCGAAGAACTTTGAAAAACTCCTGAACCCGGCCGTCTGCCAGCAGGGCATCCAGTCGCTGCCCCGCGAGCTCAGCTTACCGCCGGACGGCGTGCTGCGGATCAAGCCGCTGGCCGAACTGGCGCAACTCCGCCAGGATGCACAGAGCGAGAGCAACATCACCGTCTCGAGCGACAGCGTCCGCGTGCTGGACGGCATCCAAGGCGACGCGTTGGAACTGGAGGTTGTGATCGCCGCGCCGAAAGCCAAGGAATTCGGCGTCAAGGTGCTTTGCGACGCGCAGGGCGAGAACGGCTTGACGATCGCCTCCGGAGCCGGAAGTAAGGTCCTGACGGTGGGCTACGTTCAGCCGCCTTTTGAACTCCGGGAGAACGAGGACCTGACGCTGCGAATCTTCGTCGACAAGAGCATGGTCGAGGTTTTCGCCAACGATCGCCAGGCCGCCGTGGCCTGGCACGACTACTCGCCGGAACGCCTCCACGTCAGCCTGTTCTCGAAGGGCGGCGACGTGACGGTACGCTCGGTCAGAGCCTGGCGAATGAACTCGATTTATCCTGCGGCCCCTCCTTCGACAATCACGTACGAGCCGGCCGACGCGGCCGGGCCGAAAAAACACGTCGTGCTCCTCTGCGGGGAATGGGAGTACCGTTGCGAGGAGAGCCTGACGATGCTTGCCAAGATCTTGGCGAAACGCCACGGCTTCAAATGCACGGTGTTGTTTCAGATGAACCCGCAGGACGGCACGGTCGATCCCAGCGTGCGCAACAACATCCCCGGCATGGACGTGTTGAAGGAAGCGGACATGCTGATTGTGTTTGCGATGGACTTGACGTTGCCCGACCACCAGATGAAGCCGTTCGTGGAGTTCCTGGAGACGGGCAAGCCGGTACTTGGAGTTCGCTGCAGCCTGCTCTCGTTTCGTTATCCCCCAGACTCGCCCTATGCGCGCTTCGACGTGGGTAACGGCGGCTACGCCCGCGATTTGTTTGGTGAATCCTGGCGAGGCCATTACGGCGCTCACGGCAAGGAAAGCACGCGCGGACTCGTTGCCGAAAAGAACGCCGCGCATCCGATCCTGCGTGGCGTGCGCGACGTCTGGGGACCAACCGACGTGTATCGCATCAACCAATTGCCCAACGATGCCAACACTCTGATGTACGGCCAAGTGTTGACAGGCATGCAACCAACCGACCCGCCGAACACAGAGAAATCAACCATGCCGATGGTCTGGACGCGCGAGATCAAACGCGCCTCCGGCAACGTGTCGCGCGTGGTGTTCAGCACCATCGGTGCTGCGCAAGATATGGAGAGCGAAGACCTGCGCCGGTTGTACGTGAACAGCGTCTATTGGGCGCTCGGACTCGAGTCGCACATTCCGCCGAAGGCCGACGTGAGCTGCGTGGGCGGCGACTGGAAAGCCTCACCATTCGGCGGAGGCAAATTCCACCGCGGCCTCAAGCCCGCCGACTTCGCCATTCCCGACCCAGGCGTCAAGTGCAGCGTCCGGTAATCGCGATCGCACGTTACCGCCAGAATATCACCTCCCTGCCATGAACTAAAGAAGACGAACATGCAGTATCACCGTGTCACCCTCCTGGGCTTGGTCCTGGTCGCGGGCCTTGCCGTCCAATCTCTCGGTGCGGATCGGGCCACGAAAGAGGGCCACAAGCTCGTTTACAAGGACGCCGGGCAAACCATCACGATCCAGGCCTGGGGACGGGACAGCCTCCGCGTGCGTTGCACTCCGGATGGCGGTGGACAAACCTCGGACTGGGCCCTGGACATCCCGCTCGAAACGGAAGGGAGGATTGCGATTTCTTCCGAGGGAGCCTCGTTCCGGAACGGGAAGATCTCGGTGCGAATTCAGGACACGCCTGGCCGAGGCGGCCGCCTGCAATTTTTCAAGCACTTCGACGATAAGGAGGTGCTGATCCTGAGCGAGTATGACGGTGCCGTGGATCCGGGCAATTCCGGCGCACGCACTTTCCGACCCGCGGGCGACGGACTCTTCCATGGCGAAGTACAGTTCGCAGCACGCGACTGGGAACGACTCTACGGCATGGGCGAGAACGCGAAGGACGCTCCAGGAAAGGTCAACCTGAAAGGTTGCGTGATCGACCTCTATCAACGGCACATGAAAGCCGTCGTCCCCTTGGTCGTCTCCAGCGAGGGCTATGGGTTTCTCTGGAACAATCCGTCGCTAGGCAAGGTCGAGTTCGGAAACAACAGAACCCGCTGGATATCCTACGCCAGCAAGCAACTGGACTACTTCATCACCGCAGGAGACTCTTACGCGGACATCATGGCCAATTACGCCGACGCCACCGGGCATGCGCCCCCGCTGCCCTATTGGGCCTCCGGATTCTGGCAATGCAAGCTGCGCTACGGGACGCAAGAGGAGTTTCTCAACGTAGCGCGAGAATACAAGCGGCGCGGCCTGCCACTGTCGGTCCTGGTCATCGACTTTCTGCACTGGGATGTCACCGGCAACTGGAGGCTTGATCCCCGATTCTGGCCCAATCCCAAGGCCATGGTCAAGGAGATGGACGAGATGGGGGTCCGCATCATGATCTCGCCCTGGACGCTGGTGGACGAGAAGAGCGAGAATTTCGCGTACATGAAGGAACACGGGCTGTTCACCGGCTCCGTGGGTGGAAAGAAGGACACCGTCGACTTTTCCGGGCCGAAATACCAATACGATCCGACGAATCCGGAAGCGGCGGAGTACCTCTGGAGCAAGTGGAAGAAGAACTATTTCGATCTCGGCATACGCACGTTCTGGCTCGACCCCTGCGATGAATTCCACGAGATCCGGGATTACGATCAGGTGCTGTTCCATATCGGCCCGGCGCGGGAATCCCATGCCTGGTTCCCCGTCGCGCATCAGAAGAACATCTATGAGGGGCTGCAGGCTGCGGGCGAAAAAGAGGTCGTGACGATCTGCCGCAACGCCTGGGCGGGCAGCCAGCGTCACGGGGCCTGCCCTGCTCCGCACGATATCGATTCCTCCTTCGAGCACCTGGAACAGTACATGAAGGTCGGGCTGAACGTGATGATGAGCGGCATTCCCTGGTGGAGTTGCGATATCGGCGGATTCATCACCCGTGACAACAAGAGCCCTCAGTTTCAGGAACTGATGATCCGCTGGTACCAGTACGGAGTGTTTCTGCCGATCTTTCGCACGCATGGTTGCCGGCCCAACAACGAAGCGTGGAACCTCGGCGGGGACACCTATCCGAACATCCGGGCCGCCATGCTGCTGAGGGAGCGGTTGCGGCCTTACGTCATGGAGCAGATGAAGCTGGCTTCTGAAAGAGGTTTGCCGCCGATGAGGCCGTTGTTCTTCGACTTTGCAGAGGATCCTAGGGCCGCGGCGGTGGAAGACGAATTCCTGTTCGGCCCCGATCTCCTGGTGGCCCCGGTAACCAGATTTGGGATGCGCAGACGCACGGTGTACCTTCCCTTGGGAGCGGAATGGACCGACGCCCGGACCGGAGGCGTGTTCCACGGCGGGCAGACGATCGAGGCGGATGCTCCGCTGGAATCTATCCCCGTCTTCATTCGCGGCAACAAGCCGGCTTTGCTGAGCGTCTTCCGTAACGCCGAGATGCTCACATTCACCTTTGGCACCCTGGGCGCGGCCACGATTGATGGGACCGACGTGACCATCACGCTGCCGCGCGGCACGAAGGTGAGTTCTCTCGCACCGACGTATACGCTCTCTCCCGGGGCTACCGGTAGTCCAACGTCCGGGACCGCCTTGGACTTCAACACCCCGCAGACCTACACGGTCGGCGCCGCCGGCACGACGACCAGGCAGTACCGGGTCAGCGTGCGGTTCGCCGTCGTCTACGACTTCAACGACGGCACCCTCCAAGGCTGGCACAATCGCGTCTGGGACAACTCGCTCAATGGGGGCCAAGGAGGATGGACCGATCTTGCTCCCAATGCCACCGCTATGCCGGCCGGGATCAATCGCGGCCAGGTCGTGCCGGCCGACACCAATAACGCTCTATTCAGGAACAAGGGAAATTGTTTTCTGGGCGACACGGCGACGTTTATTCTCTCCGGCAACCATCTGGACCACCACCGGAATACGTTGTGGCTGCGTTCTCCGGAATTCCACCTGGACGGTTCAGGGGATCTGACCTTTCAACTGCTTGCCGGGAAGGGCGGAGGCGCCGCCCCCGCCACGGATTCATCGGTCCCGTTTGCGGCCGGGGACATCGAGACCAGGGGCTGGATCGGAGTGTGCCTGCGGGATGCGACGACTGGTGCCTTCGTTCTCTCCGCCAGTCGCAGCAACCGCGATTTCAAGGATTGGCAGCAACTGAGGTTCACGGCCGCCCAACTCGCGACACTGAATCAGATCCCTGCTTACACCCTGGACTTGCTCGTGACGGATACCGGTATTTGGAGTTGGGTTGGTTTGGACAACGTCGTCATTCCGGCCATACTCTGCACGTCGCCCACGGACAAAGAAACGCCATAGACGCCGGCCCGTGCAAGGCGCTGCAGAATGCGGGGATGGCACAGGTGGTTAAGGAGGAACGGAAATGGCCCATCTGCCGAGAGTCGTTCTGCTGTTCGTCTATTCTGACCCTTCGCACCCGCCAACGCTTCGCAAACTCCCACCCGGAGAACCTCGCTATGTTCTGTCATCGTCTCGTAGTTTTCAGCCTGCTCGTGGCTGCCGGGAACGTCAACATCTCCGCCGGCGCGGCGGTTCCCGTAGCGGAGCTGGAAGAGATTCGCAGCGCCGCGTCATTCGAGGCGCCGGCCAAACCGAAGAAGCCGCGTAATGTCCTGATCTTCTCACGGGCCGATGGCTATAGCGCGCTGGGGCATCAGAAGGACGTGTACTGGCGGCCGGCGATCTTGAAGCATTACTTGGCCGGCATTCAGTTCGCTGCCGGCGACCTGGAGGCCGACGCCACGCCGCGACAAGCCCCTGCCCAGCAGTAGCGATCCGCTGGACAAGGGAATCTAAATCATGAACAAAGTCCCAGACGAAAGGAGCAGCGTCATGCGAGCGAGCGCCGTTTCCCGAAGGAAGTTCCTGCACAGCGCGGTGGCGGCCGCGGCCACGATCAGCCTAGTGCCTCGGCACGTGATCGGCCAGGGGCTCCTCGCGCCCAGCGACATGATCACCAGCGCCAACATCGGCCTCGGCGGGCCGGCCCGCGGAGTGGGTTGCGACCGGGTCCTCGCCCGGTGCGATGTGCGCCGCGACAAACTCGGCGGCGACCCGGATCCGAAGAAGGGACTCTACCTGGATTTCCGCGACGTGCTGGAACGCGACGACATCGATGCCATTGCCGTGGGGTCCACCGAGCAATGGCATGCCATCCAGATTATCGCCGCCCTCAGAGCCGGCAAGGATGTGTTCGGCGAAAAGCCTATGAGTTCGACCATCCGCGAGGCCCTCGCCATCCGGAATGCCGTAAAACGGTACGGGCGAATCTTCCAACACGGGACCCAGCGCACCGCCAGCAAGACCACCCAGTACGCTCGCGACCTGGTCCAGAAGGGACGGCTCGGCAAGATCATCGGCGCGGGCGTGGTCAGCTGTGATCACGACAAATTAGCCAGTCAATTTCTCCTGCCCTCCGAGCCCCTGAACGCGAACATGCTCGACTGGAACATGTGGCTGGGACCCGCACCGTGGCGGCCGTTCAACAGGTTCGCCTTTGGCGGCGTGCTCGCCTGGCACAACCATATTGACTTTGGCCGTGGCATGGTCAACGGTGGAGGGGTCCATCCCAACGACGCCGTTCGGTCGATCCTGGGGCGCGACAATGAAAGCCCCGTAGCGATCTACCCCGCCGACGGCAAGGAGTACAAGAGCATCACCACCTGGAAATATGCGGATGGGACCTTCATCCAGGTTGGCTTCGATGGACTTCCCATCCCGCAGGAAGTACTTGCGCGTTTCAGCGGCGACTTCTACAGCGGTCCGCTTGCCATTATCGGGACCGAGGGCAAGATCGCCCTTTCATCGCAAAAGTCTTTTATCTGGTCCGACCCTCCCGAACTTGCGAATGGACTCGCCGACTTCGAACCGCCGCACGACGTCTCGATCTACAAGGAGTGGCACCGATGCATCCGCACTCGCGAACGCACGTTGTGCAATGAGGACGCCGCTTACCAGACGGAATTTCTCTGCCACAGCTGCGAAATCGCCCAGCGAGTCAAGCGCCCGCTGCGGTGGGACGCCGTCGGGGAGGAGTTCATCGACGATGCAGAAGCTAACCGGCTGATGGACAAACCCTACCGGGCGCCGTGGCACCTGTAACAACCGAGCAACAACCGGAAGGACTGACCATGAACACAACCATCGCGAAACAATCGATAGGCATACTGCTGGGCGCCGTACTCTGGTGCGCCGCATCAACCGCTGAAGAATCCGTCGAGAAAAAGGCCGGCGAGCTAATCGCTAAGCAGGACATTCCCCAGCTGATCCAGATGTACGAACAGGCCATCCGGACCGGCACGGAAACCACGCGTGCCGAACTATCGCAGACGATCATCAGTTATCTCAAGCAGGAGAGCAAGCCATCGGCGGCGACAGGTGAACTGCTGACGCTGCTCACGCGCTTTGGCGGAGCGGACTGTGTGGATTTTCTCGCCGGGTTGCTGTCACACGAGGATCCCCTGTTGCGCAGCCGCGCCGTCCTGGGCCTCCAGCGGAACGCCTCGGAGGCGGCCGCGGCGGTGCTTCGCAAAGCCCTGGCCGACGCGGCGCAACCGGAGAAGCGAGCCGAGATGATCCATGCCTTGGCGTTGCGCGGAGACCGCGCGAGCCCTCCGCAATTCCTCCAGGACGCCGCCAGCGCCGACGACGCGGTCCGGGCGGCGGCCCTGCTGGCGGTCGCTCGCCTGAGCGACGAACCAGCCCGCGCTCTGTTCAAGGCAGGCATGAACCAGGCCTCCGAACGCGCCCGCCGTGAAGCCTGCGCGGCGTACTTGCAGCATGCCGACAGACTCGCTGCGGCGGGACGGAAGGCCGACGCGCTGGCCATCTACCACGAGTTGCTCGGCGGGCCGGCTTGGGCGAAACCCGCCGCACTTATGGGGCTGGCCAGGGTGGGCGGAGCCTCGGAGTTGAACACCATCCTGGAAAACATCCAAGGCTCAGACCGCAACGTCATCCGTATCGCGGATACGCTACTCGCGAACATCCCGAAGAGTGAACAGGGAATAGCAACCCTGTGCGCCAACGTCAGGACGGCGGCTCCCGCGGTCAAAGTCCGGTTGCTGGATGTTCTCGCCCGATACGCGGACCCAACCGCGCTCGACACCGTATTGGAAGCCGCGAAAGACCCGAACCCGGCGGTGAGCGCAGCCGCCGTGCGGGCGCTGGGTCGATTTGACGATCCGCGGGCCTCCGAGATGCTGGCCGCCCTGCTCATCGCCGGCAAGGAAACGGAGGCCGCGTGCATCGCGGCGAGCATCAGCCCGCGGCACGCGAGCCTCATGGAAGCACTGACTACCGCCCTGCCCAGTGCCACTGGCCCGGTCCGCGTCGCGCTCGTGAAGGTCCTCGGCACCGGCCCGGCGGGCAAAGTCCTGCCGGTACTCTTGAAAACGGCGGAAGACCCCGATACCGCAGTCCGCAGCGAAGCCTACCACGCCATCCGGAGGATCGGCGATCCCTCGGTCTACGCCGACCTGGTGCAACGTCTGGCGGCGGAGACCAA
>JAPLNJ010001099.1:10613-26384 GCA_026692885.1 Planctomycetota bacterium
CGCTGGCTACCTACATCCAGGATCCGGTCGCGTGTTCTGCGCCCGTGCTGGCGAAGCTGGCCGGCCCCGGCAGCCCCGGCCGACCCGCCGTGCTCCTGCTTCTCGCCCGCGTCTGCAGCGAAACCACCCAGGAGGCTGGCCTGAAATTCCTGCGCGAGGCACTGAATACAACCGACGAGGACGAACGCCGCGCTGCCATCCAGGCGCTGAGCGAGTGGCGAGACCCGCCGCCGGCGCTGGAGGCGTTGCTGCAGGCCGCAAAAAAGGAGCCGGAATCCGTGCTCGGAGTGCTGGCCCTGCGCGCCTACGCCAAACAGCTCGGCGCCCTGGCGGACAGGTACCAAGCAGACGTTCAGGCGGGAAAGATAACCCGGGAACAGGCCCAGCAGGACGTCATCGCCAGCTGCGCCGAAGGAATGAAAATAGCCACGCATGACACCGACAAGATGGGCTTCCTGAACGTTCTCGGGAAGCAGCCCCATCCCACTGCACTGACGGTAGTCACGACCTGCCTGGACGACCCGAAAGTAAAGAAGGAAGCCATTCAGGCGGCGTTGAACATCGTCCCCCCGCTGCAGAAATCTCATGCCGACGCCGTGAGACCCGTGCTCACGAAGATCCTGGCGGCGACGGACGACAAGCAGGTGCAAGCCCGAACGGAAGAGTTACTCAAAGCGTTGGAGGTGAAGAAATGACCGGCACAGGAAATCGCAGTTTGACGCCCCCGCAGAACTCGCGGGGAGAACGCCAGCGGGCGTCGCGGCGCGCATTGCTGCAGGGCCTGGGCGCCGCGTTCGGAGCGTCCCTGGCGGCCAAGATTTTTGCCGGTGAACCGACTGCGAAGGTCCGCGTGTTGTTGGTCATCGGCGGGCACGGCGACAATGTGTCCAGCCTGTTCGAGGGAAACCACGACCTGGACGTCACGCGGGCGGTGCTGAAAGATCCCAGCGAATTCCTCGAAGACATCGAGCGCTGGAACCACGAGGTCATCGTGCAGTACCATCTGGGGCAGGCCATCTCGGAGAAACGGAAAAAGAACTTCCTGGCCCTGATGGACCGCGGGGTAGGCGTGGTGACCATCCATCACGCCCTGTCGGCGTTTCAAGCCTGGACCGAGTACCGCACGATCATTGGCGGCCGTTCGTACCTGGCTCCGGCGGTGGTCAACGGCGTGAAGCTCCCGCCGACGTCGGACGGGGCGGCTCCGCGCTACGAGGTCCAGATCGCCGACCCGCAGCACCCAATCACCCAGGGCCTGCAGGACTTCGTCATCGAGCAGGAAGAGACCTACAAGAACTACGTGGTCGACGCGGGCGCGGTCCCCCTGCTCACGACCGATTTTGCCCAGTCGGATAAGGTGCTGGCTTGGACCCATCGTTGCCGCCAGGCGCGCACGGCCTATTTCCAGCCGGGCCACGCCAAATCGACCTTCCAGCATCCCGTGTACCGCACCATCGTTCTCCGCGCCATCCGCTGGGCGGCGGGGTGGAGGGTATCTTAATGCAGGAACAGGACTTGGCTGGGGGTGACGCGCGAAGCCGTGGCGGGCGGAGTCCACCGCTCGATCCCGAACCGACGGTCTTGCCCCAGATCCGATACGGTGTTGTTCCGAACTTCGCCGACATCGCACCGCGGACTGACGTCACGCAAAGAACGCAAGAAGTTTCCTGCGGCGAAGAAAGAACGTCCAGTTTTTCACCCGTGCGCAGTTCTTGCTTAGCAACCTGTTAGAAAAGGACTGGCTCCGATCCGACAGACGCCAAACCCAGCGAAAATCACTGCCGCGAGGTGCCGGTCCCACTTTTTCAACGGGCTGTTAGACGCAAACTCATGCCATGAGGAACAAGCCAGCGATCTTGATCCAGCTTCCAGCCCCACCGTTGATCCGCCCCGGAAAGGAAGACCTATGAGAACCGAGCAATTCGCTTTTGGTTTGATGATGTTGATGGTCGTCGGCACGGCCCCCTTGGCCACCGCCGCCGATCCGGCTTACTACCAGAAACGGGACACGTGGGAAGAGACCCTACGCGTCTCGCGGGAGGCCCTGGTGGCCTTCGAAGAGACAGAGGAAACGGCCGCCCAGAAGCGGCGCACGGCGGATGCCACCACCCGAGACTTCCAGCCGCTGGCGGCGGAATTGAGCTGCGGCGACAAGCCGCAGAAGATCCGCGTCCGCGTGGCCGGACTGAAACGGCTGTTCGTCGGGACCAGCCGGGTGCGGGGCGGAATGTCCGGCGTGTTCGGCGAGCCGCGCCTGATCTCTGCCGATGGCCAGAGCGTGCCCTGGACTCAAGCCAAACCGCGCACGTCATTCCGCAGTGCCCCCGGGGCCAGGGTCGCCGAGGCGCCAGCCGCCGTCGAAGGGCAGCCGTTCGCCGACGGCTTCCTGCTTTACGAACACGAAGGACAGCTGGAACTAGACGGCAAGTTCGAGTGGTTCGAGGCCTGGGTGGCCGTGGTCGGGGGCGCGAAGGGACACACGCAAGCGTTCTTCGTCGATTGGCGCAGCCACCGGCAAAGCACCGATCAGGCCAAGTCGCGGCGCGAACAGCTGTGGGACCTGGTGACGCGAGATTTCCAGGGCGAACCGGCCGCCGATACGCTGGATGCCAGCGATCCGCACGCCATCTGGCGGGATGATTGGAAACCGGGCGACGTGCAGACACTGGCCCGACGCCTGGGCGGCGCGTGCCTGGGCCGTTTGCGCACCGAGGCGAACAAACTGGTGGCGTCGGCCGCCGCGCCGCAGGCGCTCGAGCCGATCTACCAGCTCTACCGAATTTCCTGCCGCTGCCGGCGCGTGCAACAGCAACTCGACGACGTGAATCTCGAGGCGGCTCGGCTGGCTGTCGAGGATCTGGCTAAGACGTTTCCAGCGCGGGTCGGGTCGAAGACCCAACCTACTGGGTACGACGGCCAAAAGCATCGGCGCGCGGTCGAGGCGTTGGCGGCGGGGCGCGCGACCTTGCTGAAAGGCCTGGCCGACGGCAGTGCGGAAGACCTGGCCGCGGCCCAGCAGCTCCTGGCCGGCGTGCGGGCCGCGATGCTGGCCAATCCGTTGCTGGACTTCGACCGGCTGCTGGTGCTCCAGCGCGGCTTATCGGGTCCGGCCAATCGCTCCATGAGCGGCGACATCGGCCAGCCAGCCAACTGGGTCACCAACGACGGGGCTCCGCGCCGCGGTCGCTTCCGGGACGCGCTGGTAGTGATGTCCAACCTGCGCGGCGAGGTGCGAAAGGAAACCGTCTACGCGCCCGAAAACGGCGACACCCTCGTTGATCCCGACCTGCACTTCGACGGCGATCGCATCCTGTTCGCCAAAACGGGTCAGAAGGAACAGTCGTGGCGAATCTGGGAGATCGGCATCGACGGGCAGGGTCTGAGGCAGGTCACGCCCGACGATGGCGAGGACGTCGCGCACGTCGATCCCTGCTACCTGCCGGGCGGCGATATCCTGTTCACTTCGACCGCCAGCTACCAGGGGCTCCCTTGTGTGTTCGGCAGCGCCTCGATGGTTTGCCTCTACCGGATGAACCACAGCACGCGGCAGATTCGCCAACTGACGTTCGAGCAGGACAGCGACTGGTGCCCCTCCGTGCTGCCCGATGGCCGCGTCATGTATCTCCGTTGGGAATACACCGACCAGAGTCACGCGAATTCCCGCATCCTGTTCCACATGAACCCGGACGGCACCGACCAGCGAGCGCTCCGCGGCCGCGGATCCTGGTTCCCCGGCTCGTTCTTCTTCGCCCGGCCCATTCCGGGTGCGCCTGGCCGGGTGATCGGCGTCACCGGCGGACATCACGACGTAGGACGGTCCGGCCGGCTGCTGATATTCGACACCAACGCCGGTCGGCACGATGGCGAGGGCGTGTGCGAGATCCCCGGCCGCGACAAGCCTGTCGAGCCGATCGTCCGTGATGGGCTGACCCATGGCGCGTGCCCTCAGTTCTTGATGCCCTGGCCGCTGAGCCTCAACTACCACCTCGTGGCCGCGAAGCTCCATCCCGACTCGCTCTGGGGCATCTACCTGGTCGACGTGTTCGACAACTTCACGCTGATCAAGGAGCTGCCCGGCGCCGCCCTGCTGCGGCCGATCGCCTTGCAGAAACGGCCGACGCCACCGGTGATCGCGGACCGTGTCGACTTGAAGACGGACCAGGCCACGGTCCACATCCAGGATATCTACGCCGGTCCGGGCTTGGCGGGCGTGCCGCGGGGCACGGTCAAGAAGCTCCGCCTGTTCGAGTACTATTTCAGCCGCCGCGGCATGGGCGGGCTGTACGGCACGCTGGGCATGGACGGCCCGTGGGATGTCAAACGCGTCCTGGGCACCGTGCCGGTCGAACCGGACGGCTCGGCGTACTTCACGATCCCGGCCAACACACCCATCTCCTTGCAACCGGTCGACGAGCAGGGGCAGGCGCTGCAGCTGATGCGGAGCTGGCTGGTGGGCATGCCGGGCGAGCGCGTCTCGTGTACGGGCTGCCACGAAAGCGAAGCCGGCAGCACCGTGGCTCGCGATGCGCGCGGCACGCGACGCGTGCCGTCGGCAATTGAGTCCTGGCATGGACCCGTGCGCGGCTTCAGCTTCGTTCGCGAAGTCCAGCCGGTACTGGATCGCTACTGCGTAAGCTGCCACGACGGCGAGAGGGCCCAGCCGAGCCTGCGGGGCGGCGAGCTGATCACCGACTGGTCGACGCAGATGTCGGGTCACTGGCCGGGCGGCGGCAAGTTCACCAAGTCGTATGCCGAGCTGTTCCGCTTCCTGAGGACACCGGGGATCGAAGGCGACCGGCGGATGCTCTCGCCGCTGGACTTCCATTTCAGCCAGACCGAATTGGGCCAGATCTTGCGCAAGGGCCATCACGGCGTGGCGCTAGACGCGGAATCCTGGGATCGCTTGGCCACGTGGCTCGATCTGAACGCGCCGTTCTATGGCACCTGGGGCGAGATCCCGCAATTCACGGAGGGCTACGGTCCTCACAACTGCGAAAAGCTGATGAAGAACGTCGCGCGGGCTGCCGAATTGCGCCGCAACTTCGTCCCCATGGGCCCTTTTCCCGACTACGAAGTGATCCCCGCGACGCCGAAGTACGACACGACGCCCATCGTCCCGACGCCGGTTGCCGAACCGACCGCGCAGGACACCGCCTGCCCCGGCTGGCCACTGGCAGCGGAGCAGGCCCTGCGGCGGCAGAAAGAGACCGCTCCGGCCAATACCAACGGGCGCTTGGTGGCACCGCTGAAGGAACCGCCGAAAGAGCCGCCTGCACCGGTGCAAGCGCGTGTCCTGCGTGTCATCGCCGGTCCCGCCCGCTGGCTGTGCATTGCCGAGGCTCAGGTCTTCTCGGGCGGCCAGAATGTGGCTTTGCGTCAGCCCGCCCGCCAGTCCAGCACGGGCTTCGGCGGAGACGCAGCCCTGGCCGTCGATGGTAACACGGACGGTCACTGGGGCGGCCAGTCGATCACCCACACCAGCAATGGCGCTGGCGAATGGTGGGAAGTCGAATTGCCACGAACGTGCGTGATCGACAGCGTCGTATTGTGGCCGCGCAGCGAAGCGCCCGAACGGCTGGCCGGCTGCACGGTGCAGCTGCTGGACGAACAACGTCAGACCGTGTGGCAAAGGACCACACCTGCCAAGATCGGCGAGAAGATCGCGCTGACCGTCAGCCAGTCCGCCGACGAGCATTCGCTGCCGTTCGTTTGGATTCCCGCCGGCGAGTTCCTGATGGGCAGCTCGACGGGCCATCGTGACGAACGGCCGGTGACGCGATCTAAGATCGAGCGTGGCTTTTGGATGAGCCAATTCGAAATCACGAACGAGCAGTTCACGGAATTCGACCCGCGGCATGAAAGCCGCGAAGAAGATCGTCACGGCTACCAGTTCGGCATCACCGGCTACGACCAGGACCAGCCGCGACAGCCTGTCGTGCGCGTCTCGTGGATGGAGGCGATGCAGTTCTGCGAGTGGCTGTCCGCAAAGCTGAACCGGCGGGTATCGCTGCCGACCGAAGCCCAATGGGAGTGGGCCTGCCGCGCCGGCTCGGCCACGCCGTTCTGGTACGGCGGCCTGGACACCGATTTCGCCAAGTTCGCCAACCTGGGCGATGCCATGCTGGCCAAGTTCAGCGGCAATCCTTACGTGCAGGACTGGAAAGCGGCCGCGCACCGCGACCCTGGTAAGTACGACAACTGGATCCCGCAGGACGCGCGCTTCAACGACGACGGCTTCATCACCGAGCCGGTGGGCAAGTATGAGGCCAACCCCTGGGGCCTGTACGACATGCACGGCAACTGCTGGGAGTGGACGCGTTCCCTGTACCGGCCGTATCCGTATCGCGACGACGACGGCCGCAACGCCGTGGACGGCGTCTCACCAGACAGCGAGCGCGTTGTCCGTGGCGGCTCCTGGCGTGATCGGCCGTATCGCGCCACGTCGAGTTTCCGGGTGCCCTACCGCCAGTACCAGCGCGTCTTCAACGTCGGCTTCCGCGTAATTGTCGAGGAGACCGCCGCACCGGCCCTGACCACCGCGGCGAAGTAGTTCGGAACCGAAGTGAGCTATGGGATTTCGCTCCACCAACGATGGGGCGGCAAACAGCACGGAACAACTGTCCGACCGCTTCCATCCATCCTGCCCCGCAAAGGAAGACTCATGAGAACGGGACGATTCGCTTTCAGTTCGGTGATGCTCATGATCCTTGGCGGAGCCTCTCTTGTGGTCTGTGCGGCATTCGCTAGCACCGTCGGGCCGATAGGCGCGGCTGAGACCGAAGGGCAGGCGCCGCTGCGACTGGACTCGCCGCTGGATTACCAAGTCTTCCAGCGGCGGACGCGTCTGGAAGGGCATGTTCTTGTCAGCGGCCGCGCACCGGCGGGGACCGAGCATGTCGAAGTGCAACTCGGCGGCGACTGGTTGCCGGTCGCGTACAGCAAGACCAACGGCACCTTTGGCGCTGAAGTGAAGGCCGCGCCCGGCCGGTGGTACGTGTGCCGGGTGCGGGCGACCGCAGCAGACAAGGTGCTGGCCGCGGTCGAGGTGCCACATGTCGGGGTGGGAGAGGTGTTCGTTGTCGCCGGGCAGTCCAACTCGGCCAATCACGGCGAAGAGAAGCAACGTACGCAGACGGGCCTCGTTGCCGCCTTCGACGGCACGCGCTGGCAACTGGCCGACGACCCTCAGCCCGGGGCCAGCGGTGGCGGAGGTAGTTTCCTGCCGCCGCTGGGTGATGCGCTCGCACAGCGATTCAAGGTGCCCGTGGGCCTAGTGGCCTGCGGGATCGGGGCGACGAGCGTCCGCGAGTGGTTACCCAGGGGCACGAAGTTCCCGCACCCACCCACGCTGATCGGCCGGGTCCAACAACTTTCCAGCGGCGAGTGGGAAAGCACGGGCGGAGCTTTCGCGATGTTCACCGCACGCCTGAAGCAGCTTGGCCCGCACGGCTTTCGCGCTGTGCTCTGGCACCAGGGTGAATCGGACGCGAATCAGAAAGACCCCACGCGCACGCTGCCGGGCGATCTGTACCGGCAGTACCTGGCGCAGCTAATCCGCGACTCGCGCCGCGAGATCGGCTGGGAGGCGCCGTGGTTTGTTGCGCAGGTCAGCTACCACGTGCCCGGCGATGAAGCCTCGCCGGACATCCGTGCCGCCCAAGCGGCGCTCTGGAAGGATGGCCTCGCGCTCGAAGGACCGGACAGCGATGCTCTGAAAGGCAAACTCCGCGAACGCAACGGCCAGGGCGTTCACTTCAGTGGCCCGGGTCTCCGTGAACACGCGGCGCGTTGGGTGGAAAAAGTCGCCCCCTGGCTGGAAGCCCAACTTGCAGGTGCCGACCGGTTTGTTCCCGACTTCAAGATCAAGCCGGACGACTATACGGTACTGATGGCCGCCGATGGCCAGAACCCCGGCGGCCTGCGGGCTTGGATCAACGATCACCGTCGGATGCAGGTGAAGAACTGGCCGCTGGGCGGACAAACGACGTGGGAGGTCGAAGTCCCCGAGGCGGGCGACTACGCCGTCAACGTGCTCTTCAACCACAGTGTGAAGATCCCATTGAAGGTGGCGGTGACGGCCGGCGCGGCGCGTTGTGAGGGAGTTTCCGAGCACCTCACGCATCACGATTGGCGGCGTTTCTCACTGCCCGGCTCGCTGCAACTGCCCCAGGGACGACAGCGACTGGCGCTCTGCATCGCGCCGGTCAGCGGCGAGCCCCCGGAGAAGCTCGAATTGCTCTCCATCGAGCTGGTGCGACCGGAGGTCAAAGAGCGCCTGCACCGCGCGGCGTTGGCGATGCGAGCGCAGGCCGACACGCAGTGGTTCCGGGATGCCCGCTACGGACTGATGTGTCATTGGACGTCGCAGACGGTGCCGCGCCATGGTCCGCCAAAGCCGTATGCCGAGGCCGTGCGCGATTTCGATGTAACGAAGTTCACGGAGCAGGTGGCGGAGACGGGCGCTCGCTTTGTGTGCATCTGCACCTCCCACGCCCACCTGTACTTCCCCGCGCCGCTGAAATCGCTCGACCGCATCCTACCGGGCCGGACGACGCAGCGCGATCTGATCGGAGAACTCGCAGAGGCCTTGGGCCAGCGTGGCGTCCGGCTGATGCTTTACTATCACCTTGGTTCTGATGCCGACCGCGCGTGGCAGGAAGCGAGCGGCTTCTGGAAGACGGACACGACTGAGTTCTGGAATAACTGGACCAGCGTCATCGGCGAGGCCGGCGAGCGGTATGGCGACAAGCTGGCCGGCTGGTGGTTCGATGACGGCACGGCGAACTACTATTACCGCAGCGCGCCCTGGGAACGGCTCGCCACGGCCGCCAAGGCCGGTAACCCGAAACGTCTGGTCTGCTTCAATCCTTGGATTCTCCCGCCAGCCACCGGGTTTCAAGACTACCTGGCTGGCGAAGGCAACGCCGATCCGAGCGTGCAGGGCTGGTTGAAGCCCGGTGATCGGGGACGCATCTCCGGGGGCGCCTATGCGGGTCTGCAAGCCAGCGCGGCACTGATCATGGAAGGCGACTGGTTGCACACCAAACGCGACACCGAAATCGGTGCACCACGGCAGTCGGCCGCGCAACTGGCCGTCTTGCTGAGCCGTTTCGCCGCTCTGGGAAACGTGCCGATGCTCAATTGTGAAATCTACCAGGAAGGCACGCTGTCGCCGACAACGGTCGAGTTGCTGCGTGTCGCTTACCAGTCTATGAAGACCGATGCCGTGCCCGGTGGAAAGTGATTCGCCGTTGGGTATGACAGAGGCATCTGATTCACGAATGACTTGTACGGTGCGACGAAGGAGTTCCCCATGAGCGCCAAGAAATCGCAAACCCTGCTGTGCCTATTGTCCGTCTGGCTGGCACAGCCGTCCACGCTTCTGGCCTGCTCGACGGCGGTCTTCGGCCCGGCCGCGACCGCGGACGGTGCGCCGCTGCTGTGGAAGAACCGCGACACGGACGTGCTCTCCAACAAGGTCGTCTTCGTGTCGGAGAAGCCGTTCTCTTATCTCGGACTCGTTAATGCCGAGGAGCCCTCCGGGCGGTCCGTTTACGCTGGGCTCAATGTGGAAGGCTTCGCCATCTTCAACTCGGTGGCCTTCAACCTGCCGGCGCCCCCCACAGAGATGAAGGACCTGGAGGGCCAGATCATGGCCGACGCCCTCAGAACCTGCCGCACGGTCGACGACTTCGAAGCCTATCTGCGGAAGAACCTTGGCAAATCGCTGGGCAGTCAGGCCAACTTCGGCGTGCTGGACGCCGCGGGACACGCCGCGCTGTTCGAAGTGCATAACCACGGCTACCAGAAGCTCGACGCCGTGGCCGCCCCTGGCGGCTACCTGATCAACACCAACTTCTCACGCAGTGGCCCGCAGGGCAAAGGGCTCGGCCACTTGCGTTTCGAGCGGGCCAGTTCGTTGGTCGCGCAGGCGGGCGGGAAAGCGTCGCCCCGCTTCGTGCTCGATACGCTCGCTCGCGACTTCGGCAACGCGCTCGTGGCGGCGCCGTCGCTGGCCGAGTTGGCCGCCCTTTCCGGCAAGCCACCCCGCTTTCTGTCCACCGAGGACTCACTCTGCCGAGCTCACACGTCGGCGGCGGTGGTAATCCAGGGCCGGCAGCCTGGGCCGAACGGCCTGCCGGCGACGATGTGGGTCGCTATCGGCGAACCGCTCTGTTCGCTGGCGGTGCCGCTGTGGGTCGAAGCCGGCACCGCGCCCGCCTTGCTCCACGACGGAAAGGATGCCTCGATGTACTGTGAGGCTGCCCGCATCCGCAAGCTGCTGCGGCCTTTCGAGGAGACCGACAAGGTCAAGTACATCGACGTCACCCGTCTGGCAAATCAAGAGGGGACCGGCTTCCTCCCCACGCTGCAAAAGGCCCAACAAGCCATCTACGAAGCTACCGCAGCTTTCCTCCAGCGTCCCCACACCCCGGCCGAGTACGCCCAGTTCCAGGACCGGATGGCCGCCGACGCACTCGCCGCACTCCAGAAGGTCCGCTGAGGGTCAAACGCCTGACGAAGAGGAGCGAGCCGCCCGACAAAAAGTGAGGACAACCCGAACATGCACCCGCAGTGGAAGGCACGTCGGTCTGTGAGCGCCGTTGTGGTCCTGTTAGCTGGAAGCGCCGTCACCTGGGCGGCGGAAGTCGGGGCGCTCCGTTGCGAATATCGCAGCGATCCGTTGGGAGTGGATACGTGCGCGCCGCGGCTGAGTTGGATCATCGCGTCCGACCGCCGCGGCGAGGCGCAGACGGCTTACCAGGTGCTGGTGGCCTCGACGACCGAGTTGTTGGCCCAGAATCAAGGTGACCTGTGGGACAGCGGCCGGGTCGCGTCGGACCGACAGAACCAAGTGGAATACGCCGGCCAGCCGCTCGCCGCCCGGATGCGATGCTACTGGAAGGTGCGCGTGTCGGACCGCCAGGGACAGGAGTCGGCTTGGAGCCCTCCCGCGCAATGGACGATGGGCTTGCTCAGACCGGAGGATTGGCAGGGAGCCTGGATTGGCGCACAGAAGAAGCCGCCTGGTTCCGGAACCGGCAAATTGGGGTTTGCCGTCGAAGCTCGATCGGCCAACGAAGCACACTGGGTGCAGGTGGACTTGGGCTCCACGGTACCCATCGACCGCGTCGTCCTGCATCCCCAGACGCACAACGATCCGGCCGCTGGCGGCTGGATCAATGGCTACGGCTTTCCGCTTCGGTTCCGCGTGGAGGTCGCGGACGACCCGGACTTCAAGAGCCCTACCATGCTCGCCGACAAGACAGAGGCCGATTTCCCGAATCCCGGGCGCACCTCCGTCGTCTTCGCGGCAAACGGGCGGCGTGGCCGCTACGTCCGACTCACGGCGGTGAAGCTGTGGCGCCGCGGCGACAAATTGCCGCATGTGATGACGCTGGCGGAGATCGAAGCGTTCTCCGGCGGAGAGAACGTCGCGCTCAAGAAGTCCGTGGCGGCCAGCAACAGCGTCGAAGGGTACGGTTGGGGCAGATCGCACTTGACCGACGGGCTGGGGCTATGCCCCGCTACGCCTGAACCGTTGGACGAGACGCCCGCGGAACTGAAGGCCTTCCCCCACGCGCCGATTCTGCTGCGGAAGGACTTCACCGTCAGCAAACCCGTGAAACGGGCCACCGTGTTCTTCTGCGGACTGGGCTGGTCGGAGCTATTCATCGACGGCCACCGCATCGGCGACTATGTGATGGGACCGGGGCCGACCACATACGACAAACGCGTCCAGTATCTGACGTTTGATGTCACCTCCCGATTTGCGCAGCCAGGTTCAAAGACACTCGACGTGACGCTGTACGACGGCTGGTATGCCTTGGAACGCGATCCGTGGGTGCATGGGTTCCATCAGAAGCCGTACGTGGATCAGCCCAAGCTGCGACTCGATCTGCGGCTGGAACACGACGACGGCAGCGAGACCGTGATCAAATCGGACGCCACGTGGCAGTGGTCGCTCGGCCCGATCCGCCGGGCGTGGATTTGCGAACAGGACAATGATCTCCGCGTCACGTCGGGGCCGTGGCACGCGGTCACGCTCATCGACGGGCCGGCCGGACGCCTGGTCGCGCAACGGGAACCGCCGACCCGAGTCGTGGAACGGATCCGCCCCGTGTCGCTGGCCAAATCCCAAGACACCTGGATCTACACGTTCGACCGCGAGTTCACGGGCTTCGTCGAGTTTCGGACATCCGGTCCGGCGGGAACGGCTGTCCAACTTGCCACGCATCCGGCGCGGCTGGGGCCGCGGAAGTTCTCGTTCATCCTGAAGGGCAATGGCGTCGAAGAGTTCGCACCCCGACAAACCTACACCGCGATTGCCAAGCTCACGGTCCGTGGTCTTGCGCAGCCACCGGCGATCGACGACCTGGTGGGCTGTCGCGTCACGGGCGTGGGCGAGCCGGCCGGTTCGTTCTCCTGTTCCGACGAGACGATCAACTGGCTGCACGCCTGCGTCCGCCGGACTCAGGCCAACTACGTTACGTTCCTGCCCAACGATCCCACCCGCGAGTTCAAAGCCTGGACGCAGGACATCCAGAACATGTTCTGGTCGGCGATGTGGCTGTTCGACGCGCAGGCCATGTACGAACGCTGGCAGTACGACATGCTCGACACGCAACTGCCCGATGGCAATCTGCCGAATGTCGCGCCGGGCCCCGTGTACGATGCGTACAACAGCCCGTGGTGGGGCGGCTGCGGCGTCTGGTTGCCGTGGGAACTGTGGTTGCGTACCGACGACGACCGGCTGTTGCGCGAGAGTTACGACGCGATGAAGCGGTACGTCGATTTCCTGGAACGCCAGGGCCGCGACGACTTGCAGGACTGGGGCCTAACCGACTGGCTGGCGTGGGAATCCACGCCGCGGCCGATCGTCAACACGCCTGCCGCGTACAACTTCGCCAGCATCGTCAGTCGCACGGCTGCCCGGCTCGGTCGCCAGGACGACGCCGACCGCTACGCGCGGCTGGCCGCTGCGATTCGCGACCGGTTCAACGCCCGCTTTCTCGACCCGTCAACCGGCATCTACGGCCTGCCCGGCGGCAAGTGCGACGTGGAAGGTAGCGGCAAGCACGCCTATCCGCCGCTGCGTCATGAAACCTGGTGGACCGGAGACCGGCCCTGCACGCAGACCGGCCAGGCCTTGCCGCTGGCGCTCGGCATGGTCCCCGAGCACGTACGTCCCGCTGCCCAGCAGGCCTTGCTACGCGAGATCGCGGCCCACGACCAGCACATCAGCGCCGGGTTCATTGGCACGCCCTACGTGCTCCAGCTCCTCGCCGATCTGGACCCCGCTGTGGGTCACGCGCTGACTATCCAGCAAGACTTCCCGTCGTGGTACGCGATGACCAAGGGCGCCGGCTGCGACCAGTTGATGGAGACGTGGAACGGCGGCCAAGCCTTCATGCCTTCCCTCGGCGGAAATCTCGCGGCCTGGCATTTCGAAGGTTTGGCCGGCATTCGTCCCGATCCCGCCCGGCCCGGCTTTCAAAACATCATCCTCAAGCCCGCGGTCGTTGGCGACCTGACGTGGGTGAAAGCCAGCTACCCCTCGTCGCGCGGCCTAATCGTCAGTGATTGGAAGCTGGACGGCCACACGTTTCACTGGCAAGTCAGCATTCCGCCCAATGCGACCGCCACGGTGTTCGTGCCGGCCGAGGACATCGCAGGCGTGACCGAAGGTGAGCGGCCGGCGGCACAGGCCGAAGGCATCAAGTTCCTGCGGATGCAGGGCCGCACAGCCGTCTTCACGATCGGCTCCGGTCAGTACCAATTCCGGTCAACCCTCAACAGCAGTATCGCCAAGTGATTGGCGCGCATGGCATGTTGGATTACGGCTTGGGAATCAGCTTCACGTTCCGGAGGTTGATGGGCTGCCAACGCTCCGGATCCGACGCCGTGACGCGCACGACCACCTTCTCGACATTCGGGAATTCCACCGTGCCCAAGGCGACGTTGACGTAGTTGTCGTGAGAACCCGTGTTCGGTGCCTCACCCGTCAGGGTCCGGTTCCCTACGGCCACCGTGAATCGTACCCCGGAATAGGGTGAAGCCGTTTCGGCTTGGACGGCATACCGTCCCGGACTGGCGATGTCGATCGGCCATGAGACCGTGCCTTTCGGATTCGTCCAGTAGCCGAGGTTCGGCACGTCCAGACGCCGCTCCGCCTGGACGCCGCCCGTGGTCTCCGCAGCATCCGGCCGCAGCACGATCGTGCCGTCGGGATCGGGCACGGTCTTAGTGATCACCGCCGGGGCAGACTGGACTTCGCTGACCGCACGATCCAGCGTGAGCTTGATCAGCGTAACGATCGGGTCTTGGTGTTCGCGGGCGAGACCAAGGGTCACGTCCTTGTCGGTCTGCTGGAAAGTCACTGCTCCTCCGGTGAGCGCCACCGCCTGGAGAACCTTCTCCTTCAGCGGTCGCAGCGTCAGCGAGTCGCCGTTCCACTGGAGCACATGCACGTACACGATGTGGCCGCGATGCGTCGAGCCGCCCCAACGGCCATTGACCCACGGACCGCCGCGCGTCCCGTAGATGGCCTCGCCATAGCGCAGCGTCCACGGCGCCAATTCTTGCAGCACGGTTTTCTCTTCCGGGCGAATTTCCCCTGTGGGCAGCGGCGCAATGTTCAACAGCATGTTGCCGTCTCCGCACGCAGCCGACGAGAGCAGTTGAATCGTCTCCTGGCTGCTCCGCGTCTTGCCGTCCGGCCGGTAGGACCAACCGCCGTGATCGGCGTGCGCGACAGGATCATGCAGGATTCCCAGGCTCGGCCGTACTGGAACGTCCCCATCCGATTCTCGGGCGTGTCGAAATCTGCGGCATCCAGTGCGCGAAACTCCGCGGGAATCCCCTTGAGTCCGCGGGCGGCGCGATTGTTGACGAGCAACTCGGGCTTGACTGCGTACATCGTCTCGAAGAGGTGCGGAATCGTGTACTGGTCCCAATTGCCGAAGCAATGATCGAACCACATCACGTCCACCGGTCCATATTCGGTCAGCAACTCACGCACCTGCGCCTGGTAGTAGTCGTTGTACCGTTTGTTATCGCCCTGGAGATAATCGGGATGCGTCCAGTCGCGCGTGGAGTAGTACCAGCCCAACTTCAAGCCGTGCGTCTGGGCGGCCTGCTGGATCATGCGGCAGATATCTTGCTGGTAGGGCGGGGCGGCGATGCTGTAGTGGGGAGCGAACCCGCTGCCCTCGCCGAAGCGCACCTGCTTCGTGGGCCACATCGAGAAGCCGTCGTGGTGCTTGGTGATGAACACGATGTACTTCATGCCTGCGGCTTTCGCCAGCCGCAGCCACTGGTCAGCATCGAACTTCACCGGATTGAACTGCCGATAGAGGTTCATGTACGTCTCGCGGGGCACCTTCATGTGCTGCTGGCCACCCTCGATGCGCCCCGCCATGCCCCAACTGATCTCCTCGCCGCTGATGGCAGCCGGCCCCCAGTGCACGAACATGCCGAACTTCGCATCGCGGAACCACTGCAGCCGCGCCTCGCGCTGCTCCGGCGTTTCTCGCAACTGCGGAATCCGGAGGCTGGCCGCATCCTGGCCGCTCCCGACGCCCACGAACGTCCCCAGAACCAGACCAATGGCTATCCCCTGGAGTTTAGGCTGTCGAGTAGGCATAATATGGTCTCCTTCGGTAGGTCTGGTTTGTATTCCCTGTTGCTCTTCTCTTTCGATCTGAAGAGTGTCACAATATTCAACCGTTGAAGGCGACTTCAACGCCCCTCACAGAACCGGACTTGTGA
>JAPLNJ010001100.1 GCA_026692885.1 Planctomycetota bacterium
TGTTGGCTGTCTTCCAAGCCTCGAAACCAAAGTTGATTTTGAGCACGGCCGAACATTGCCAACAAGCGTCCCACGCATACACTCACCTGCCGAGCTTTCTAGAACGCCCCTGGCTTGCCACCGATCAAGTACATCCAGATCGTCAGGCAACCTGGCGCGACCCCCAGGTTGACGCTCAGCAAACCGCTTTCTTGCAGTTCACGTCGGGCTCGACCTCCTCGCCCAAAGGAGTCATGTTGAGCCACGCCAACCTGCTGTACAACGCCTCACTCATTCACGCCGCGTTTGGAAACCATCCGCAGAGCAGTGCGGTGTTCTGGCTGCCGCTGTACCACGACATGGGATTGATTGGCGGGGTTCTGCAGCCCCTCTATTCCGGCGGCCCTTGCACGCTGCTGGCGGCGGCCGCATTTCTTCAGCGACCGGCCTTGTGGCTGGAAACCATCTCGCGGACCCAAGCCACGATCAGCGGCGGTCCGGACTTCGCCTACGACCTGTGCGTCCGCAAAGTATCGGCGTCGGAGCGGGCGGCCTTGGATCTGAGTCGTTGGGAGGTTGCCTTCAGCGGTGCGGAGCGCATCCGTGCTGCAACCTTGGAGAAATTTGCGGACGCGTTTGCTCCGTGTGGATTCCGCCACGAGTCCCTCTTTCCCTGCTACGGTCTGGCGGAGGCGACGTTGATCGTGTCGGGAGGGCCGCGCGGACGGCAGCTGACGACCATTCAGTTACAGGCCGACGCGTTGGCGCGAAATCAGGTCCGGGAAGCGGCCGCGGGCGATGCCACCGCGCGCCGTCTGGTCGGTTGCGGCGAGAATCTACCGACGCAACGGATCGTCATTGCGGATCTGCAGACGGGCTGCCGTTGTCCGGAAGATGAAGTCGGCGAGATTTGGGTCCAAGGCCCCAGCGTGGCGCGTGGCTACTACGAACAGCCCGAGGCGACCGCGACCGTCTTCGGCGGGCAGCTGGCCGACACCAGAGAAGGCCCATTTCTGCGTACCGGCGACCTGGGGTTCTTGCGGGCCGGGCAGCTGTTTGTGACCGGGCGGCTGAAGGACCTGATCATCATTCGCGGGCGAAACTACTACCCGGAAGACATCGAACATTCGCTGGATGGAGCGCATGCGGGACTACGTGCCGGGTACACAGCCACCTTCTCGGTAGACGTGGAAGACCATGAACGACTGATCATCGTGCAGGAAGTGGAGCCGCGACAGCGGAACCTGGATTCGGCCGAGGCCATCCAGGCCATCCGACGAGCTGTCGCCGCGCATCACGAAGTAGAAATTCATGCCATCCTGCTGGTCAAAGCGGGTTCGATTCCCAAGACTTCCAGCGGGAAAACTCGGCGGTCGGCGTGCCGTGAGCGATACCTCCGCGACGAACTGGAAATCCTGGCATCGTGGCAGGCCGAGACGGAAGACGTGGAGGACGAGACCTGGGACGGTCAGACGGATCTCAGCCCCCGAACTGTAACCGCCGAAGAGATTGAAATCTGGTTGACACAACGCATCGCGGCCAGGCTCCGATTGCCGCCGGCGCAAATCAGGGTGACCACGCCGTTCCTGGAGTTCGGCATGGGTTCGCTGGACGCGGTAGGGATTGCTACGGACCTGGAACGCTGGTTGGGGCGGCGGTTGTCGCCGGTTGCAATCTACAATCATCCCAATATTGCGGCCTTGGCGCAATGGTTGGCGAATCCTCCCGACGGGCAGCCGAATGAGGAGCAGCCGAATAAGGAGGCGCAGGGTGACGAGAATCCGGGCGATTCTACCGTGACTTCCTTCGCGCCGTGGATCGCGGGTGCCATCGCCTCGGAGCACTTGCGGGAAGAAGTACGTCAGATGTCGGAAGCGGATCTGCAGGAGTTCTTGCGGCAGGAACTGGCGAAACAGGGTACTTAGGACCAGCGCAGCAATAACTGTCGGGTTTTCAAAGTAGTCATCACGCTCCGCGTGATGACATGTCGTCATGGCGGAGCGTGACGACTACTAGCTTTCAACAGCTATTGATGCGACGGTCCTTTGTAGGAGACACAACCGCATGGTTGAACCGCGAGTCGAACAACTTACGCCGTTACAAAATGCCGTCTACTTGCTCAAGCAGGCCCAGGCCAAGCTGGCAGCCTACGAACAGGTCCAGGCGGAGCCGATCGCGGTGATCGGAATGGGCTGCCGTTTTCCCGGCGGCGTGGAGAACCCGGCGTCGTTTTGGAGCCTGTTGCAAGGCGGGGTCGATGCTATTCGGGAGGTCCCGGCAGACCGCTGGAATATCGACGACTTCTACGATCCGGACCCCGGCGCAGCTGGCAAGATGAACACGCGGTGGGGCGGGTTTGTACAGCGTGTTGCCGAGTTCGATGCGGACTTCTTTGGCATCTCGCCGCGTGAAGCCGTGCGCGTCGACCCGCAACAGCGTCTGCTGCTGGAGGTGGCCTGGGAAGCTCTGGAGGATGCGGGCCTACCGAGCGGCGATCTCGCCCAGAGGAAAGCCGGCGTGTACGTCGGCGTCATCGGCAGCGATTACGGCCTGCTGCAGTCGCGCCGGTACGACGACATGGATATCTTCTCGGGGACCGGCGTCAGCCACGCCATCCTGGCCAATCGCGTGTCTTACGTCCTGAACCTGAATGGGCCGAGTGTGACGCTGGACACGGCCTGTTCGTCGTCGCTGGTGACGGTGCACTTGGCTTGCCAGAGTCTACGGCGGCGGGAATCGGATGTCGCGTTGGCTGGCGGCGTGAACCTGATCATCAGCCCGGAAATGACCATGGCCTTGAGTAAGGCCCACATGCTGGCTCCCGACGGGCGGTGCAAGACTTTCGATGCCTCGGCCAACGGCTACGTCCGCGGTGAGGGCTGCGGGTTGGTCGTGCTGAAGCGGCTCAGCGATGCCTTGGCTGACGGTGATCGGATCGCCGCTTTAATCCGTGGTAGCGGTGTCAATCACGACGGACGCAGCAATGGGTTGTCAGCGCCCAACGGTCTGGCCCAGGAGGCGGTGATCCGCGCGGCCCTGGCCGAGGCCCGCCTGACGCCGAACGCCGTGAGTTACATTGAGGCCCATGGCACCGGAACGCGGTTGGGAGATCCGATCGAGATCGAGGCCTTGCGAACGGTCTACTGCACGGGCCGCTCGCCGCAGCAGCCACTCGTGGTCGGCTCCGTCAAAACCAACATCGGACATCTGGAAAGCGCAGCGGGCATCGCGGGCCTGATCAAGGTCATCTTGATGTTACGTCAGGGTCAGATTGCGCCCCATCTGCATCTGCAGACCGCCAACCCGCTGTTGAGGCTGGAAGAATCGCCGATCGAGATTCCCTCGACCCTGCGTCCCTGGGCGCACGGCTCGCAACCGCGGCGGGCGGGTGTTAGTTCGTTCGGTTTCGGCGGCACCAACGCCCATGTGATCATCGAAGAGTCGCCCCGGATTGAATTCCAGGTTGTTAAGGGATCTGGACGTGGTCCCACGGCAGGCGAGAGCCTAACATCTGGAGTCGAGCGACCGCGGCATCTGCTCACGCTGTCGGCTCGGTCAGACCAGGCCTTGACCGAATTGGCCGGCCGCTTGGCAGATTACGTCGAGGCCCATCCCACCGCGTCGTTGGCGGACGTGGCCTTCACAGCCAACACGGGCCGCATGCATTTCGCCCACCGCGCCGCGATCGGCGCAGCGTCGCTCGAGAAACTGACCCACAACCTTCGCAGCTGCGCTGCCGATGCTCCGGCCTCGGACATCCAGCGCGGCGTGATCGATCAGGATCGACCGCCGCGAATCGCCTTCCTGTTCACCGGCCAGGGTGCCCAATACGCCGGCATGGGTTACCAACTGGTCCAAACGCAACCGACGTTCCGCGCTGCGATCGAAGCCTGCGCCGAGATCCTACGGCCACTTCTCGATCGACCTCTGTTGTCGCTACTCGACCCAAGTGCCGGTCCGCTGTTGGATCAGACGGGCTACACCCAGCCCGTGATGTTTGCGCTCCAGTACGCCCTCGCCACCCTGTGGCGCAGCTGGGGTCTGGAACCAGCCGCGGTGCTGGGGCACAGCGTGGGCGAGTTTGCGGCAGCGTGCGTGGCCGGCGTGTTTTCCTTGGAGGACGGGTTGCGTCTGATTGCCGAACGGGCTCGGCTGATGCAGTCCCTACCGCCGGGCGGACTCATGGCTGCCGTGTTCGCCACGGCGTCTCAGGTCAGCTCCGCCCTGGCAGCCTTTACCTCGCGAGTGACGATTGCCGCGTTGAATGGCCCGGAAAACGTCGTAATCTCGGGCGACGAGCCCGCCGTGCGCGAGCTGCTGGCCCGCTTCGCGACGGACGGGATCCGCTCCAAAACGCTGGTGACCTCACACGCCTTTCACTCGCAGCATATGGAGCCGATGCTGGACCAGTTGCGGCAAGCCGCGGCCTCGCTTGCCTGCTCCACACCGAAACTGGACCTGATCGCCAATCTGACCGGCCAACTCGCGACCGCCGAGACCTATGCCGATCCGGCCTATTGGAGCCGCCATGCCCGCGAGCCGGTGCAATTCGCCGCAAGCGTGCAGCTGTTGGCCACGCGCGGCTGTGAAGTCTTCCTGGAGATCGGTCCGAGCCCGACGCTGATCGGCTTGGGACGTCGGTGTCTGCCGGATGGTGACTTTGCCTGGCTGCCCTCCTTGCGACCAGGCCGCGACAACTGGCAGACGCTCCTGGACAGCTTGGCGCAGCTGTACTCGCGCGGTGCAAAGATCGACTGGATGGGCTTCGATCGCGATTACCGGCGACACAAGACGGAACTGCCCACGTATCCGTTCCAGCGGCGGCACTATTGGTTCAACATAACCGCCGACGGGAACGGACCTGCGTCCGCCGCATCCTCGCGTCACGCTCGGGTGGTGCATCCGCTGCTGGGCCGGCGAGTGGTGGCCGCCACCGAGGAACAAATCTTCGAGTCGCAACTCGCCGCTCAGCGGCCAGCGTTGCTCGCCGATCACAAGCTCCAGGGCGTAGTCATCATGCCCGGAGCCGCGTACCTGGAGATGGTTTTGGCGGCCTCGGCTGTCTGGCGTGGCAAATCCTGGCAGGTCTGCGGAGCTTCGTTGGTGGAGCCGCTGCTCCTGAACAAGACGCCGAAGACGGTCCAGACGATCCTCAAACCGACAGGTCCCCAGACGGCCTCCTTCCGTATCGTCAGCCTGGTCGAGACGTCCGATGCGTCCGTGGAGCCGTCGTTCATGACCCACGCTGTCGGGCAGCTTGAAGCCCCTGCCGACCGCCCCGCGGAGCACCTCGACATCGACCAGCAACGAGCGCGGTTTTCGGGTGAACCTTTGGACGATGCCTGGCGCGCCGCGGCGTTACGCAAGTCGGGGCTCGAACCCGGTCCGACATTTTGTTGGATCTCCTGGCATTGGGTCAACGGGCCCGAAACGTGGGCCGAGCTGCGGCCGCCGCGGGACGGCGACCGAGTGGACGAGTACCAGCTACACCCCGGCTTGCTCGACAGCGTGTTTCAACTGCTGGGAGCCGCCTTGCCCGGCGCCGGCACGGGGATTGACGCCTACATTCCTCTGAGTGTCAAGCGGCTGCAGGTGTTCGAGCGTCCCCAGGGAGAAACCCGTTGTCTGACCTCGCTCACCACGTTCGATGGCCAGCAAGCCCTGGGAGATGTGCACCTACTCGACACCTCCGGCCGCGTGCTGGTGACAATGGAAGGCGTCTGCCTACGACGCGTGCCGCGCAACTGGCTGGCGCGTCTGACCGCCGGACCCTTGCCGGACTGGAGCTGCCAACTGGCCTGGATACCTCAATCGCTGGACGCCACGCCCATCGAGCATACTTCGATCTCGCCGGGACAGTGGTTGATCTTCGATTCGCAAGCCAAACTCGGCGTCTCCGTCGCTGCCAGTCTCGAACTGAAGGCTCACCGCTGCCGACTGATACCTGCGGGTGGAGACGCCGCTGCTCGTCGGACCGCAGTGCAGGAGTTTCTGTCCACTCCGCAAACAAATGCCCGCGGCGTGGTCTATCTGTCCGGCCTGGACGTGGACGGTCAAACCGCTGCGCCCGACTTCCAGGCGGCGGAGGATTATGGCTGGGGCGGCGTCCTGGACGTTGCGCAGGCCTTGTCGGCTGCGGGAATCGCCAAGCCACCTCGGTTGTGGTTGGTGACCTGCGGTGCTCAGGCCGTGGGGGAGCGCTCGCAGCCCGTGTCGTTGGGGCAAGCGCCGGTCTGGGGCCTGGGGCGAGTAATCGCTGCGGAGCATCCTGAACTGGCTTGCACGCGAGTCGACCTGGACCCGGAGGCCAGCGCCGCCCAGGCCCAACAACTGGTCGAGGAACTCTGGGCAGGGCAGGCGGAAGACCAAGTCGCCTATCGCGGCGGACAACGGCATGTCGCGCGGCTGCGGCGTTTGCGGCAGGCTGCGGCCGAAGCTTTGAAATCGCCGCGGGGGCAGCCGTATCGGCTTGAGATCACCACGCGAGGCCAATTGGACAACGTGGCCCTGCAGCCCCTGACGCGGCAGCTGCCAGGTCCCGGTCAAGTCGAAATCCAAGTGCGAGCGACCGGCCTGAATTTCCGGGATGTCTTGAACGTGCTGGATCTGTACCCCGGCGATCCCGGACCGTTGGGTGGGGAGTGCGCGGGCGAGATTACCGCCGTCGGCAGCGGCGTCGAGCACCTGAAGCCCGGCGACCAGGTGATCGCCCTGGCTCCGGGAAGCTTTGCCAGCTACGTCCTGACCCTCGCAGAATTCGTTGCCCCCCAACCGGCCCAGCTCAGCGCTGAACAAGGGGCCACGATTCCGATCTGCTTCCTGACCGTCCACCAGGCCCTGCGCCGCTTGGGCCGGCTGCAGCCCGGCGAACGCGTGCTGATCCACGCGGCCTCCGGCGGAGTCGGTCTTGCCGCCATCCAGATCGCCAAACAAATCGGGGCCGAGATCTTCGCCACCGCGGGCAGCCCGCGCAAACGCGACTACCTGCGGGCCCTCGGGATTGAGCACGTGTTCGATTCCCGCACCCTCGATTTTGCGGACCAGATCCGGGCCGCGACCGCAGGTCAAGGCCTCGATCTGGTCTTGAACTCGCTGACCGGAGACGCCATCGGCGCCAGCCTGTCGCTGCTGCGGGAAGGCGGCCGGTTCGTGGAGCTGGGTAAGACCGACCTGTGGGACCAAGCTCGCGTGGACCAGTTCCAACCCGGAGTGCGGTTCTTCGCCATTGCGCTGGATCGGATGCTGGCCGAAGAGCCCCAGACGGTCGAGCAATTGCTGCAGGAGGTCGTGCCGCAGTTCACCGACGGGCGACTGCAACCGCTCCCGTTGCGGACCTTCCGCATGCAGCACGCGGTCCAGGCCCTGCGGCACATGGCGCGGGCCGAACACATCGGCAAGGTGATCCTCCAGGCCGCCGCTGCCAGCGATTTCGGCGAGCAAGCCTTCGCTCTGCGCGAAGACGGAACTTACCTGGTGACCGGAGGCCTGGGCGGCTTGGGACTGAAGCTCGCCCGCTGGCTGACCGACCATGGCGCGCGACACCTAGTGCTGCTGGGACGTTCCGCGCCGTCGGAGGAGGCCCTCTCTCAGCTGGCAGCGTTGCAAGCCACCGGTGCCCAGGTCGTCTGCCGGCGCTGCGACGTGAGCCAGCGGACCGAGGTGGCTGCTGTGCTGGACGAAATCAGCAGCCAGCTTCCGCCTCTGCGCGGCATCTTCCACCTGGCGGGAACGTTGGACGATGGAGTGCTCCGCGAGCAGACTCGCGAGCGATTTGAGCGGGTCATGGCGTCGAAAGTGTGGGGTGCCTGGCATCTGCACGAGTTGACGCGCGACGTGCCGCTGGACCTGTTCGTGCTGTTCTCGTCCGCGGCCGCCCTGCTGGGTTCTCCCGGACAAGGCAACTACGCGGCCGCGAACGCCTTCCTGGATGCCCTGGCCCACCAGCGCCGCTGGGAACAGCGGCCAGCGTTGAGCGTGAATTGGGGCTCCTGGGCCGAGGTCGGCATGGCGGCGAAGCTCAAAGAGACCGAAGGCCAACGGTGGGCGGCGGCGGGGATTGGCTGGATCGAACCGGCCCAGGGCCTGGAGACCTTGGCGCAGCTGATTGTCGAAGATCGCGTGCAGGCGGGCGTGTTGCCGATTAACTGGCCCAAGTTCTTTGAACGCATCCCGGCAGGCAGTGAACCACCCTGGCTGGTGGACATGGCGCGGGAGGCCCGCGCCGCCACCGCCGCTCCTAGCGACCATAGCTCGCCCGAGTTGCTGGAGCAGTTGCGGACGATCACCCCGGCCGAACGGCTCGAACTCACCTTGACTCACATCCGCCAGCAAGCGGCGCGGGTGTTGGGCCTGGAGGCGGCCCAGCTTCCGGATCCCCGCCGAACGCTGAACGAACTGGGCTTCGACTCGCTGACCGCCGTCGAGTTCTGCAACCGCGTCGGCCGTTCGATCGGTCAGCATCTCAATCCAGCCCTACTGTTCGACTATCCCACGTTGGAAAGCCTGGCGGGCCATGTGCTCCGCGACCTGCTGCACTTGAATACCGTGGAGACGGACACCGTAGAAACACCTCCGACCACGCCGACGGTGGAGGCGGCGGTGGAGGCAGTGGAGGCGGCGGTGGACGAGAGCCGCGTGCAAACGTTGGCCGATGTGGAGGTCATGTCCGAGCAGGAGATGGAGGCCTTGGTCAACCAGCAACTGGAGAGACTGCAACCATGACCACTCCCCAGCAGTTGGACGAACGCCTCAAGAGCATGACGCCGCTGCAGCGGGCGGTGTTTGCGCTCAAGGAAACCCAGGCTCGGCTGGAGACGCTCCAACGCCAACGCACCGAGCCGATCGCGATTGTCGGCATGGCCTGTCGTTTTCCGGGTGGCGCTGATGATCCGCTGTCCTTCTTGCGGATGCTCCGCGCCGGCGTGGATGCGATTCGCGAAACGCCGGCGGATCGCTGGGATGCGGAGGCCTTGTACGATCCGAATCCTGCGGCGCCCGGCAAGATGAACACGCGTTGGGGCGGCTTCCTGGACCGGATCGATGAATTCGACAATCATTTCTTTGGGATCTCCGACCACGAGGCGGCTCGAATTGATCCTCAACAGCGGATGTTGCTGGAATTGAGCTGGGAGGCATTGGAGGATGCCGGCCTGCCACCGGCCACGTTGCGGGGCACGAAGATCGGGGTCTTCATCGGCATTTCGCTCAGCGACTACGGCATGCTGCTCGCCAGCGATCTGTCCCAGACCGACGCCCATGCGGCCAGCGGCACGTCGCTCTGCCTGGCCGCCAACCGCGTGTCGTTCGCCTTCGGCCTGCAGGGACCGAGTCTGGCTTTGGATACCGCCTGCTCCTCGTCGCTGGTCGCGATTCACCTGGCCTGCCAGCACATCCGCAACGGCGAATGTAGCGGCGCCTTAGCGGGTGGCTGCAGCCTGCTGCTATCCCCTGTGGGGACCCTCAATCTCACCAAAGCCGGTCTGAGTGCCTCCGATGGTCGGGTGCGCGCGTTCGATGCGGCGGCCAGCGGCTATGTACGCGGCGAGGGAGTCGGCGTCGTGATGCTCAAGCCACTCTCGGCAGCCTTGCAGAACCAAGATCCGATCTACGCCGTCATCCGCGGCAGCGCGGTCAATCAGAACGGAATCAGTAACGGACTGATGGCCCCCAGCCGTGCGGCCCAGGAACAGGTGCTGCGAGAAGCCTACACCCGGGCGGGCGTGTCTCCGAGTCAAGTGCAGTACGTCGAGACGCAAGGCACGGGGACACGACTGGGCGATACCCTCGAAGCCCTGGCTTTGGGGCACGTGCTCGGCGCTGGCCGCGCCCCGGACAGCCGCTGTGCGATCGGTTCGGTGAAAACGAATATCGGCCATCTGGAAGCGTCCTCGGGCGTGGCCAGCCTGATCAAGGTGGCCCTGTCGCTGAAGCATCGCCAGCTCCTGCCCAGCCTGCATTTTCAGACGCCGAACCCCGATATTCCTTTCGACCAATTATCGTTGCGGGTGCAGCAGCAACTGGAACCCTGGCCGAACTCCACGCAACCGCGACTAGCGGGCGTCAGTGCGTTCGGTTTTGGCGGCAGCAACTCGCATGCGGTCCTGGAGGAGGCCCCGGTCTCCGTGCCAGATTCGGCGGCCGACGATAGCCAACCGCGCTCCTACCTACTGCCTCTGTCGGCCCGCAACGAGCGGGCTCTGCGCGACCTTGTGCACCGGTATGGGGAGTTCCTCCGTACCGAACCAACGCGTTGGTGCGACGTGTGCTACACGGCTGCGGTGCGCAGGGACCATCACGATTGTCGCCTGGCCGTACTGGCGGATTCGCCAGCACAGGCGGCGCAATTGCTCGGCGATTGGCGAGCGGGGGAGGTCAGCCCCCTAATTTCTTCGCCCGTTTCAACGCCGCCGCAGCAGGAGGCTGACGCCCCCCGCTCGCCGTTGCTGGAACAGGATGTTGACGCCCAGCACGCAGCACGACACCAGCCGAGGCGGCTCTTCACCGGCCGAAAACCGTTCGGACGCAACCTCAAGGTCGCGTTCGTTTACGGCGGTCGAGCGGAGAATTGGATTCCCTACCTGACACACGTCACCGCGGCCGTGCCCGGTCTGGCCAACGCGTTGGAGGAAATCGACGCCGCCCTGACACGCGTGGTCGGTTGGCCCTTGGCGCCCCTGTTGAAGGCAGACTCGCGGTGGGTTGATGCGGCCTTTTGGCGGCCCGCGCTCCTGGCGCTGCAGCTGGCCTTGACCGCTTGGTGGCGTCGCACGGGTGTGACGCCGGATGTGGTTCTGGGGCAAGGCGTGGGCGAACTGGCGGCGGCTTGCGCCGCGGGAATTCTCACGGCGGACGAGGCGTTACGGGTCGTCACGGCGGAGCCTCGCGGTGTCGGCGTACAGCCGCTTCCTGGGCTGCGACCGCGGCCAGCGACGCTTCCGTTTCTGTCCGCGGTGGACGGGCGAGAACACTCGGGGCCGGATCTCGATGCGGCCCATTGGCGGTCGTGTCTCGGAGGTGCCACAGACGCGGCTGCGGCAGTCGGCACCTTGAGTCAGCGACACGTGGACGTGTACCTGGAAGTTGGCCCGGCAACCCTTACCGAGTCGATCGCAGGGCGGCTCACGCAAACAAATCATCCCGGCGTCGTGGTGCCTTCGCTACGGCTGGCGGACGGAGGCGGCGGGGAGGTGCTCACTGCCGTCGGCACGCTGTATGCCGCCGGTGCAGACTTGTCCTGGCCAGCGCTGGCCCCAGCCGACGGACGCTGTGTGCGTGTACCGACCTATCCCTGGCAACGGCAGCAGCTCTGGACGCCGATCAAAGGCTGGGCGGCCGCTTCCTCGGCGGCTCAGACGCGGCCGGGTGAGCCGGCGGTCACAGGGGCTGGGTCGCAGGGCGTTCCGTCCGGGCCGCAGTCGACGACCGAACGGAACGCGACCGAAGCGTTTCGCTCGCGGCCTGATTTGACGACGCCCTATGTCGCCCCGCGGACGAAGTTGGAAACCGATATCGTCCAGTCCTGGTCGATTCTACTGCGGCTCGACCGCATCGGCGTACACGACAACTTCTTTGAATTGGGCGGAGATTCGCTGCAAGCGACCATCCTGCACAATCGCTTGCAGGAGCACCTGGGAGAAGCCGTCCCCGGACACCTTCTGTTCCAAGTGCAAACCGTGGCGGACTTGGCAGCCCATCTGCAGAGTCACTGCTCCGAGACCGTCCTGCGGCGGTATCCCGCTGAGGACAGCATCGGTCAGTCTGCGGCATCTGACCACGTCCCCGCGCCGGGCAGTTCGAACCGCAGGCAAAACAGCGGCGATGGAATGGCCGTCGCCAGCACCCCCGCGATTCCGCGTCTGGCCAGGGATGATCAGGCGGAGCAATTGCTCGCTCAGTTGGATGCCCTAAGCGACGAGGAAGTGCAGCGATTGCTTGGCCAGACAATGGCCGAAGATACGGTGTCCCATGAATAGCACAACCACCTCGACCACCGGCCTCTCCCCGCAGGATCGTCGTTGTCTACTGGAGTCGCTCCTGCGGCAGAAGTCGCAACGGGCCCGCAGCTTTCCGCTGTCGTTTGCCCAGCAGCGGCTCTGGCTGTTGGAACAACTGGAGCCGGGACGCCCAGTGTATAATATCCCGCTGGCTATCCGGCTGAGTGGCGTTGTGGATCTGGAGGCCCTGGACCGCACGCTGCAGGAGGTGGTCGCCCGGCACGAGTCACTGCGGACCAGGATCGCGCTGGTCGACGACCAGCCGCGGCAGATCATCGAGGCCGTGCAGCCGCAACCGCTGACGCTCGTGGACCTGCAGGAACTCCCGCCGTCCCAGCGCGAAGCGGCCGCCGCGGAGCGCACTCGGACCGAGGCTCGCCGACCGTTTCGTTTGGACCAGGCGCCGCTGTTTCGCGCCCTGCTGTTGCGGCTGACGCCGGACGAGCACTTGCTGGTGGTCGTCTTCCACCATGTCATCTCCGATGACTGGTCGCTGGCCGTCCTGTTCCACGAACTGGTGACGCTCTATCAAGCCTTTCGCAGCGGTCAGCCTGCGCTCCTGAAAGCCTTGCCCATCCAATACGCCGACTACGCGGTTTGGCAACGCGGGCACTTGCAGGGCGAGACCCTGACGCGGCTGCTGGACTACTGGCGTCCGCGGCTGCAGGGCCTGCGGGACCTGGAGTTGCCCACGGATCGGCCGCGTTCGGCGGAAGGCAGCCAGGCCGGAGCGATGACCAGTGCGCTGGTGCCTGCGGCCCTGGCCGAACAAGTGCGGGAACTGGGACGCCGGGAAGGCGCGACCTTGTACATGACCCTGCTGACGGCCTTTCAGGTTTTACTCTACCGGTACAGCGGCCAGGAGGACCTGGCGGTCGGCTCGCCCATCGCGGGCCGGGTGCGGAAGGAAACGGAAGGGCTGGTCGGCTTTTTTGTGAACACCCTGGTGCTGCGGGCGAATCTGGCCGGTCAGCCCTCGTTCCGCGCGGTGCTGCAGCAAGTGCGGCAGACGGCGTTGGAGGCGTTTCAGCACCAGGAACTACCGTTTGAGCGTTTGGTGGAAGCCCTGAATCCCCCGCGGGATCCCAGCCGGCATCCGCTGTTTCAGGTCGCCTTCACGCTGCAGAGTGCGCCCTGGCCGGAAATCCAGCTGGCCGACCTCACCTTCTCGTCAGTTCCAATTGACAGCGGTGCGGCCAAGTTCGACCTGTGGTTGGCGTTCCGCGAAACGGCGGTCGGACTGCGGGCAGAGTTGGAGTACAACACCGATCTGTTCGACGCCAGTACGGCCCAGCGCCTGCTCGACCACTTCCAGGTCTTGCTGGCCGGGATCGTGGTCGATCCGGATCAGTCGATTACCCGTCTGCCGTTGCTGACGGCCGGCGAACAGCAGCAAATCCTAAGCGTGTGGAACGACACGGCGCGGGACTGCGACTACCAGTGCCTGCACGCCTTGATCGAAGCCCAAGTGGCGCGGACTCCCGACGCGGTGGCGGTGGATTGCACCGGGCGGCAACTGACTTACCGCGAACTGAACGAGCAAGCCAACCGGCTGGCCCGCTTCCTGGGGCGATTTGGCGTCCAGGCGGATGTGCCGGTGGGCGTCTGCCTCGAACGTTCCGTGGAACTGGTGGTCAGCCTGTTGGCGATCATGAAGGCCGGGGGCGCTTACGCGCCGCTGGATCCCGACTATCCCACCGAGCGACTGGCGTTCATGGTCCGCGACAGCCAGCCCGCGGCCGTGTTGACCACTCGGGCCTTGGCGCCCCGGTGCCCTGTCGGCGAGACGCCGTGTGTGTTTCTGGAGGATACAGCGGCGGACATTGCGCAGGAAAGTCCAGAGAATCTGCCTGTCCGGAACAGTCTGGACGACATCGCGTACGTGATCTACACATCAGGTTCGACGGGTACGCCGAAGGGCGTACGGAACACGCACCGGGGCATTTGCAACCGCCTATTGTGGGGACAGGAAGCGTATCCACTCACACCGGCAGACCGCGTCTTGCAGAAGACGCCGTTCAGTTTTGATGTCTCGGTGTGGGAATTCTTCTGGCCTCTGCTGGTGGGAGCACGGCTGGTCTTGGCTCGGCCCGGGGGGCACAAGGAGCCGCGGTACTTGGCGCAGCTGATCGTCGAGCAGGGCATCACCACGCTGCATTTCGTGCCGTCGATGCTGAAGATGTTCTTGGCGGAGGAGTCGGCCGCCCAGTGCCACTGCCTGAAACGCGTAATCTGCAGCGGTGAGGCGTTGTCTTATGAGGTCACGCTCGAATTCTTCTCACAGCTGCAGGCCGAGTTACACAACCTGTACGGTCCCACAGAGGCCGCCGTGGAGGTGACGTGCTGGCATTGCCAGCCCAATCACGCCGGCTTGGTCCCCATCGGTCGGCCCATTGCCAACATCCAGTGTTACATCTTGGACGCGCACGGGAATCCGACGCCGGTAGGCATCCCAGGCGAGTTGCACCTGGGCGGCGTGGGGCTGGCCCGGGACTACTTGAATCGGCCCGAATTGACTGCGGAAAAATTCATTCGCGATCCGTTCTCCTCCCGGCCTGCTGCGCGCCTGTACAAGACGGGCGACCTATGTCGCTATCTGCCGGACGGAAACATCCTGTATCTGGGCCGTCTGGACCAGCAGGTCAAGATTCGCGGCAATCGCATCGAATTGGGCGAGATCCAGGCCACGCTGGTGAAGCACCCCGCGGTGCGTGCGGCCGTCGTCACGGCCTGGCGAGACAGTTTGGGCAACCAGGAACTGGCAGCCTACTGGGTGGCCAAGGCACCGCCACCGCCGATCAGCGAGTTCCGCGAGTTCCTGCAAGCGACCTTGCCGGAGTACATGCTTCCCACGGCCTTTGTGCAGCTGGACTCGATCCCGCTGAATGCGAATGGCAAGGTCGACTACCAGGCCTTGCCGCGTCCGCTCCACCAGCGCGATCAAGGGAGCCCCTACGTTCCGCCACGGAATCCGGACGAGGAACAACTGGTCGACATTTGGCGCGAGGTGCTCCAGGTGGAGCGGGTGGGCGTGCATGACAATTTCTTCGCGTTGGGAGGCCACTCCCTGCTGGCGACCCAAGTCGTGTCCCGCATCGCCAGTCGATGGCATGTCGAGCTGCTGCTGCGGGAGCTGTTTCAGACGCCGACGGTCGCGGAATTGGCACAACTCGTCGCCGCCGCCCGGACCGGCGGAAGCCGAGCCTCGGCCGCCTCGATTCCGGTGGCCCCGCGGACCGGCGAATTGCTGCCGTCGTTCACCCAGGAAGCGCTCTGGTTCCTGGACCAATTGGAGCGCGACCGGCCGACCTATACGATCTACTCGCCCTTGCGGATCCGGGGCCGGCTCCAAGTGGCTACCGTGGAACGCGCCTTGAACGAAATCTCGCGCCGACACGAGGCCTTGCGGACTACCTTCCCGGAGGTCAACGGGCGTCCGGTCCAGGTCATCGCGGCTCCTGCTCCACGGGCGTTGCCGCTGATCGACTTCAGCCAGCTGCCCGAGCCGCAGCGAACGGCCGAGCTCCAACGCTGGATCTTGGCCGAAATGGGACGGCCCATCGACCTCCGGCAGGGGCCACTCATCCGGATCGCGTTCTTGCGACTGGCGGAGGACGATCACGTCGCGATGGTCAGTACGCACCACATCATTTACGACGGCTGGTCGATGGCCGTCTTGCTGCGGGAACTGGCGGCTCTGTACGTGGCCTTCGAGGCGGATCAACCATCGCCGTTGCCGGAGCTGCCCATCCAGTATGCCGACTTCGCGGCCTGGCAGCGGCAGCGATTGCAGGGCCCAGAGCTCGCGCGGCTGCGCAGCTACTGGGTCCAGCAGTTGGTCGGAGTACCGCCGCTGGAATTTCCCACGGACTATCCGCGGCCCGCGATCCGCACCACCCGCGGCGCGACCCGCGCCTTTCAACTCCGGTCAGTCGGACTTTGCCATCGGCGCACCCGTAGCGAACCGCAACCAGCCGGAAACGGAGCCTCTGATGGGCTATTTCGTGAACGTGGTAGTGTTGCGGAGTGATGTCTCCGGTGACCCCAACTTCCGCGAAGTACTGCGGCGCGTGCGGCAGGTGACCTTGGACGCCTACGACCATCAGGAACTGACACTGGACCAGGTCGTCAACGCGGTGAACCCACCCCGCGATCTGAGCCGTCACCCGTTGTTCCAAGTCATGTTCGCGCTGCAGAACATCGAGTTGCCGACGTTGGAGCAATTCGGGCTGACCTTGACGCCGTTCGAGGAGGGGCCGGCCAACCGCTCCTCCTATTTCGATCTGACATTGGGGGTCTGGCAGTCCGGCCAGACGTTTCGCGGAGAGTTGGACTACAGTACGGACCTGTTCAAGGCGGCGACGATCGACCGTCTGGTGCGGCACTACGAAGGGTTGCTGGCGGCGGCCCTGGCCGAGGCGGATCGCCCCGTTTCCGCCCTGCCTCTGCTCACCGACGACGAACAGCGGCAACTTGTCGTCACCTGGAACGACACCGCGTCCGCGTATCGCCGCGACGTGTGTATCCAACACCTGTTCGAGGCGCAAGCGGAGCGCGTCCCCGACTCGGTGGCCATCGTGCTGGATGATCAACGGTGGACCTACCGCGAATTGAACGAACGCGCGAATCAGCTGGCGCGGGTCCTGCAGGGGCTGGGCGTGGGCCCGGAAGTGCGCGTGGGTATCTGCCTGGAACGTTCGCCGGAGCTGGTGCTGGCGGTGCTGGGAGTCCTGAAGGCGGGCGGAGCCTATGTGCCGCTGGATCCCGCCTACACCCAAGCCGCCGAGGAACGCCTGAGTTTCGTGTTGCAAGACGCGCAGGTTTCGTTGGTGGTGACCGCGGCCGCCCTCACCGCGTCGCTCGAGGCCTGCCAGGTTCCGCAGCTGGTGTTGGATGGCGAAGCTGCGGACCGCCTGCGTTCTGCGAACCGGGACAACGTGGTCGGTACGGCGACGGCAGAGAACCTGGCGTACGTGCTGTTTACATCCGGTTCGACCGGCCGCCCCAAGGGCGTCCTGGTCACGCAGGGCAATTTGCTAAATGCCTACCACGGTTGGGAACAAGCCTACCGTCTGGGATCCGAAGTCTGCTCACATCTGCAGATGGCCAGTTTCGCCTTCGACGTGTTTGCGGGCGATCTGGTGCGGGCCTTGTGCTCCGGCGGCAAGCTGGTGCTCTGCCGCAAGGAGATTCTGCTCGACCCTCCGCAGCTCTTGGACTTGATGCGTCACGAGCAGGTCGATGTGGCGGAGTTCGTGCCGATCGTGCTGCGGAATCTGGTGCAGTATCTGGAAGAGACCGGCCAATCGCTGGACTTCCTGCGATTGGTGATTGCCGGATCGGATGCCTGGTACGTGGCGGATCACAAGCGTACTCGGCGAGTCTTGGGCGAGCACACGCGGCTGCTCAACTCTTACGGTCTCACGGAAACTACGATCGACAGTTCCTTCTTCGAGGGCGACGTGGGTTCGCTGGCGGACACCGCGTTGGTCCCGATTGGCCGTCCACTGGCCAACGTGCGTCTGTACGTCTTGGACGAGCACCTGCGACCGGTGCCGATCGGGGTGCCGGGCGAGTTGTACATCGGCGGTGACGGGGTCTCGCGAGGATATCAAAATCCGGCGCTAAACGCGACGCGTTTCGTGCCGGATCCATTCCTGGCCGACCCCCAGGCGCGCCTCTGCCGAACCGGGGATCGCGCTCGGTGGCGGGCCGACGGCCAGGTAGAATTCCTCGGCCGGGCCGACAACCAGGTGAAGATCCGCGGCTTTCGCGTCGAGCCGGGCGAGGTCGAGCAGGTGCTGCGCGAACACCCGTCGCTGGCGACCGCAGCGGTCGTGGCCCGCGAGCGGACGGCGGGGGACCTACGTCTGGTGGCCTACGTGGTCGGCGCAGCGGGGGCGGCACCTGACCTGGCGGAATTACGGCAGGCGTTGGCTGGACGCGTACCGGACTACATGCTCCCCTCGGCCTTTGTCACGCTGGACGCCATGCCGACCACCAGCAGCGGCAAGATCGACCGCCAGGCGTTGCCTCAGCCGGACTGGAGCCATTCGTCTTTGCACGGCGAGTATGTCGCACCGCGCACAGAAACCGAACGGCGGTTGGCGGCGATTTGGTCCGAGGTGTTGAATCTGGAGCAGGTCGGAGTGCAGGACAACTTCTTCGACCTGGGCGGGAACTCCCTGCTGGCGTTACGTTTGAACGCGCATGTGCGGAGCACTTTTTCCGTAGACCTGCCCCTGGTGACGCTGTTTACCGCCCCGACTGTGGCGCAGTTGGCCGAACAGATCGTGGCCTTGGAGGGGATGGGACGCACTCCCCAGCTGCCGCCGATTCAACCCATACCGCGGGACGGTCCCTTGCCTGCCTCCTTTGCCCAGGAGGGGTTCTGGTTCTTAGAGCAGCTCTTGTTGGGCACCGCGATCCTCAATCTCCACGGAGCACTCCGGCTCACGGGACCCCTCAATGTCGACGCTTTACTGCGTACGGTCAACGAGATCGTGCGACGGCATGAAGTCTTACGCACCTCCTTCGCGATGACCGAAGAGGGGACACTGACACAAGTGATCACGCCACAGTTGCGGATCGAACTGCCGGTCGAGGATCTGCGCGACCTGCCGGAGCACAAGCGTGACGAGCAGATCCGGCAACTAGCTTATCAGCAGGCGGCCGAACCGTTCGAGCTGGGCACCAGCCCCTTGTTTCGCGTGCAGTTTCTTCGGTTAAGTGAGGCGGAGCACGTGTTGCTGCTGACGACGCACCACATTATCTTCGACGGCTGGTCATTGGAAGTGCTCGGCCACGAGGTGGCGCAGCTCTACGACGCGTTACAGGCGGACCGGTCTTGGCCTGTACCCGAACTGCCGGTGCAATACGCGGATTATGCGGTTTGGCAACGCCAGTACTTGCAGGGCGAACGGCTGGACTCGCTGTTAAGTTATTGGCGCAACAAGCTCGCTGGGCTGACGTCTCTGGAATTGCCCACGGATCGACCACGCGGGGACGGGCTGCCTCGCAGCCAACGCGTGCACGAGTTCCGAATTCCCAACCGCCTGAAGATTCGCCTGAACCGTCTCGGCAGTGCCGAAAGCGTGACGCCCTTCATGTTGTTCCTGGCTGCTTTCCAGACACTGTTGCACCGCTATACGGGCGCCGACGACGTCGCCGTTGGTTCCCCGGTGGCGAATCGCCGCCTGCGGGAGACCCAGGGGATGATCGGATTGTTCGTCAACACGCTGGTGTTGCGCAACGATCTGTCGGGCGACCCGAGTTTTCGTGAGTTGCTGGGCCGCGTCCGGAAAACGTCGATCGAGGCGTACGATCATCAGGATCTGCCGTTCGAGCGGCTGGTCGAAAAGTTGCAGCCGCAACGTGACGTGAGCAAACACCCCCTGGTACAGGTGCTGTTCAACTTCCATCAGCGAACGACCGCCCAACGCCTCGAGCAGCGACAGGAACTGACGGTCGGATTCCAGGCCACCGGTTTGATTGTGGAAGCGGTGGACGTGTTCGATCTGGCGCTCGATCTCACCGACGAACCGCAGGGACTACAGGGCCAATTCCTCTACAACAGCAGCCTGTTCGATGACGCGACAATCGCACGCATGGCAGCGAATCTTCAGTCGCTCTTGGAAGCCGTGGCCATCGATCCGGAACAACGTCTTTCGCAAGGGAGCCTGCCAGACCTACCACCTTTGCCAGACGGTCAGTTACCCCCCACGGACCGGCCGGCCCCTGCGCGGTCGCCACAACCAAGGCCGCCCTACGTCGCTCCCCGGTCGGACGTGGAGACGCAACTGGCGGCAATCTGGGCCGCTGTGCTGGGAGTGGATCGGGTCGGTGTGCATGACAACTTCTTTGAACTGGGCGGCCATTCGTTGCTGGCGGCGCGGATGATGCTCCAGGTCCGCAAGGCGTTTTCGACCACGCTCCCTGTGGCGGCTTTGTTCGCCGCTCCCTCGGTCGCGGAACTTTGTGACCGCATCGAGGCTGCGGGACGCGGAGAAGTCGCGACGTCGCCGCAAGACATGCAAATGGTCCGGGAGATCGCCGCGGGCCTGCTCGCACCGTCAACGGGGAAACAGCAGTCCCTGGCACCGCTGCGGACCGGCGGTTTGGCGACCCCGCTTTTCTGCATTCACGGCCTGGGCGGGCATGTGGCCGCCTTCTTACCGCTCGCTCGCGAGCTTGCCGAGGGACGGCCGGTGTACGGGTTGCAGGGCCAGGGGCTGGAACCAGGTCAGGTGCCTCATGATCGCGTGGAAACCATGGCCGCGTTCTACTTGGACGAAATCCGGAAAGTTCAGCCCCAGGGACCTTACTTGTTGAGCGGTTGGTCGATGGGAGGCATGATCGCACTGGAGGCCGCGCAGCGACTAGTCGCAACTGGCGAACAGGTGGCCCTGCTGGCTATGTTAGATACCCATCTTTCGATATCTGATTTCGAGCGACTGCCTTGGGACGAGCGGTCGGTGATCCGCTGGATGGCCCCCTACCTAGACCTCTCGGTCGCGGAACTGAAGCCGCTGCCGCTGGAGCGACAGTGGGAACGGATCGCCGAACAAGCGAACCTAGCAGAAGGACTTGGGGTGGCCGAGATCCGGCGTCTGGCCGCGGTGTGTCAATCGCATCTGGCCGCCTCCGCGAGCTATCGACCTCAGCCTTACCTGGGGCCGGCCGTGCTGTTCCAGGCCGACCTGGGACGCGGGGGCCTGGACCGGCGGTGGAAGTCGCTGTGCCCGCGGTTGCGTGTGGAACCGGTTCCCGGCAATCACTACAGCATGCTGCGCAAACCGGACGTCGACGTGTTGGCCGCACGCTTGGAGCGTTATCTCAAGCTTGACGGTGCCGACGAGGACAGTACGAGGAACCGATGAATTTAATCCTGTTTCTCACGCGCGCTTCTTGGCGGATCGTGCTGCTCGCCTGCCTGGTAGGGGGGGCAAGTGGGGCCGCGAGTGTGACGCTGGTGGCCTTGATTCTGCATACGCTCCGAGCGCCCGACGCATCGACCTGGAGTCTGGTCGGCCTGTTCGCCGCCCTCTGCACCATTGTGCTCGCGACGCAGGTTGGTTCCCACCTGCTCTTGTCTCGGCTCACCAAGAACACGGTCTCGAAGCTGCGAATCGGGCTGTGCACGCAAGTCCTCGAGGCGCCGCTCAAGAACCTGGAAGAAATTGGCTTCCCGCGACTCCTGGGTTCGCTCACCGGCGACGTCACCGTGATCTCCCAGGCCATGAACGGCATCCCGGTGCTGGGCGTCAACGCCGTGATTCTGGTGTGCGGAGGCATCTACCTGGGATCGCTTTCTCTCAGCCTGTTGGCGGGGACGTTGGTCTTCGGCACGTTGGGCGTCGCCAGTTACTGGTATTCTTCCCGCTGGGCGGAGAAGTACGTGCGGCGGGCCCGGACAGAACAAGACGTCTTGCTCAAGCACGTCCGCGAGTTGATTGAAGGCGTCAAAGAGCTGAAGATGCACCACGATCGGCGGCGGGTGTTTGTCGACCAAATCCTGCAGTCGGAAACCCTGGTGCGCGAGAGCCAGTTTGCCGCGGACGGCCTCTACCATGCAGCGATCAGCTGGGGACGGTTGACGTTCTTCGTTGCCGTCGGCCTGCTGCTGTTTGCGTGGCCGCGTTTCAGCCCGGTCGAGGCCTCCACGCTCACCGGCTATGCGCTCACCATCATGTATCTGATGGCGCCCCTGGAGCAGATCATCGGTTGGCTGCCCTTTGCGGCTTGGGCCTCGTCCTCGGTGTCGCAGATCGAGCGGTTGGGGCTGATGCTCGACCAGACCGACCGGGAACCCGCCGTCCTGACACCGATCCCCGCCTGGGAGCAGATCGAGTTCACCGGTGTGACGCACACCTACCGGCGCGACGGGCAGCCACATGGTTTTGTGGTCGGCCCGCTCGACCTGACGCTCCGCGCCGGCGAGATCGTGTTTATCATTGGCGGGAACGGCAGCGGAAAGACGACGTTGGGCAAGCTGATCACGGGCCTGTATGTACCCGAGGCCGGCGAGATTCGCTTGGACGCCCAGCCGATCACCGCCAGCAATCGTGAAAGCTACCGGCAGCTGTTCTCCGTCGTGTTTGACGACGCCGTCATCTTTGACAGCCTGTGGGGGCTGAACGCCGCCGGCCTCGACCAACGTGCCCGGGAGTACCTGGGGCAGTTGGAATTGGATCAGGCGGTGACGGTGACGGACGGGACGTTTTCCACCACCGCGTTGTCGCGAGGCCAGCGTAAGCGTCTGGCGCTGTTGACTGCCTACCTGGAGGACCGGATGATCTATGTGTTCGACGAGTGGGCAGCCGACCAGGATCCGGTATTTCGGAGGATCTTCTATCTGCAGCTCCTTCCGGAGCTGAAACGCCGAGGCAAGACCGTGGTGGCCATCACCCATGACGATCGTTACTTTGCCAGTGCGGACCGCGTGGTCAAGCTCGAAGAAGGCAAAATGGTCGAGACGCCGCGTTCGGAAACGCCGCGGGGGGCGGCCCCCGTGAGCTTGTGAACCATGTGCGAAACCAGTATCACAGATCGGCAAAGCCCATGAAGACGATTCTAAGCCTCTTGATGATCACGGCCTTGGCCGGCGTGGCGGGTTTCTACTACTGGCGCACGAGCTCAACCGAACCGCCGAAGTTCCGTACGTTGCCGGTCACCCGCGGCAATCTCCTGATCGCCGTCAGTGCCACCGGCACGGTCGAACCGGTGGAGATCATCGACGTTGGCGCCCAGATCGTGGGTAGTGTCAAGAGTTTCGGCCCGGATCCGGACCGGCCGGGCAAGACGGTCGACTTCCGGTCCCGCGTGAAACAGGGTGAGGTGCTGGCCCAACTCGATGACTCGCCCCATCGGGCCGAATTGGAAAAGGCACAGGCCGCTTTGCAGCTGGCTGAGGCCGAAGCCAAACGCTTCTGCACCCGACGCGACCAGGCGGAGCGCGACCACAAGCGAGCCGAACAGCTGCGGGAGACCATCTCCACCGGCGAGTACGAAAACGTGTTGGCCGAATTCGAGATCGCGAAGGCGGATGTGGCGATGAGCGAGGCCAAAGTGGCACAGGCGAAAGTCATCGCCAAACAAGCGGAGATCAATCTCAGTTACACGGTCATTCGCTCGCCGGTCGATGGCGTGGTGATCGACCGCCGCGTGAATGTCGGCCAGACCATGGTGTCGGGACTGAGCGCCCCCAGTCTGTTCCTCTTGGCGAAGGATCTGAGTCACATGTTAGTCTGGGCGGCGGTGAACGAGGCCGACATCGGCGACATTCACGTGGGCCAGAAGGTGTCGTTCAAAGTCGACGCCTATCGCGACCGGACGTACGCCGGCAAAGTGTCCCAGATTCGCTTAAACGCCAGCTTGCTGCAGAACGTGGTGACGTACGGGGTGGTTGTCGACGTCGACAACACGGACGGGACACTGCTCCCCTACATGACAGCGAAACTCCAATTCGAGGTCGCCCGCCACACCGACGTGGTACTGGTCCCCAACCAGGCCCTTCGCTGGCGGCCCACCTGGGCACAGATTTCGCCCACGGCGAGGAAGGGCCTGACGGCGCCGGCTGCCGGCCAGCCACGCGCTAGAACAGCGGACGAGCAACCGGAGGGGCAGGACGAAGACCTCGAACCACGCGTCGAAGTCGACTCGCCCACGGTCTGGGTCCTGGCCGACGATGGCTTGGTCCGCCCCGTGGACGTCCAGGTAGACCTGTCCGATGGGCTGCTGACGGATCTCACGGGTGAGCCACTGCAGCCTGGCACGGACGTCGTGGTCAACGTGGTACGCAAGGCCAAACCCGACTTCGTGTCGAGTTTCATCAACCAAGTGACGAACACCAAGAAGTAGCCAGCTTCGTTGACAACCCGCGGGACACGTGCGTCATGCCCTTGATCGAATTGCAGCATATCGACAAGACGTACCGCCTGGGTGATGTCTTCCTGCCGGTGCTCCAAGACGTCTCGTTGACAATCGAGCGGGGCGAATTCGTGGCCTTGATGGGAGCTTCCGGCTCGGGCAAGACCACGCTGATGAACCTGCTGGGCTGCCTTGATCGGCCCACTTCGGGATCCTACCGCTTCAGCGAACTTGAGGTCACACAGCTGTCCCGGCCGCAGTTAGCACAGCTGCGGAGCAGCCGCATCGGGTTTGTCTTTCAGAGCTTCAATCTGTTGCCCCGCGCCACGGCGATGGATAACGTACGCATGCCCGCGGCCTACACGGCGGAACGACGCACGCCTCGGCAAGTGCAGGAACGCAGCCGAGAACTGCTGACCCTGCTCGGTTTGGAGTCGCGTCTGGGGCACTCCCCGGCCACACTGTCCGGCGGGGAACAGCAACGGGTCGCCATTGCCAGGTCGCTGATCAACGATCCGCTGCTGCTGTTGGCCGACGAACCCACGGGGAATCTGGACTCGCGGACGGGCAAGGAGATCTTGGAGATCTTCCGTCGTCTGAACGTCGAGCAGGGCATCACGATCCTGTTGGTGACCCATGACTCCGAGGTGGCCCGCCACGCGGACCGCGTGATCCGTATTGCCGACGGTCAGATTGTGGAGGATCCCCGCACGCCTCAGGGCACGCCGCTGTCGGCGGCTGGCAAGCGGTCGGCGGTCGCCTCCCTGCGTCGGGCCCGCAACACGTTCCGCGTGGCCGTGGGAGCCATCCGCATCGCCCTGCAGGCCCTGCGTCGAAACGTGATGCGGACGGTCCTGACGATGTTGGGCGTGATCATCGGTGTGGCCGCCGTGATCGCCATGATGGAAATCAGCCAGGGTGCGTCCGTGGCGATCCAGAACACGGTGACGAACATGGGGGCCAATACGTTGATCGTAACTCCGGGTGCACCGAAACGGGGGACCGTCGGTTTCGGCGACAAAACCGATACCCTGACGCCGGAAGACGCAGAGGCCATCGAACGCGACTGCCCGGCGGTGGTCAGCACGGCCCCGATCGTCAATGCCTGGGGGGCACAAGTCGTCTATGGCAACCGCAGTTGGTCTCCCATCTACATGACGGGTAGTACGACCGCCTTTCTCAAGATGCGTAACTGGTCCCAATTGGAGTGGGGCCGCGTATTCAACGAACGGGAGGTGCTCAGCGGCAGCAAGGTCTGTCTGATCGGCCAGACGCTGGTCCGCGAGCTGTTCCGTGACCGCCATCCTATCGGCGAGGAGATCCGCGTCAAGAACGTCCCCTTCAAGGTCATCGGTGTCTTGAGTGAGAAAGGCGCCAACCTGCTGGGCACCGACCAGGACGACATCCTGTTCGCGCCGTGGACCACCGTCAAGTATCGGATCAGCGGGGGCAGCGCGGGTAACCTGACCTATAAGGAACCCGGCCATTCACCGCCCGGCCCCTCGCTGGCTGACCGGCTGCCCGGCGGCAAACACTGGACGCGTTCGGAGACGATTCATCAAATCATGGTGCAAACAACCTCGCCAGACGCCATCCCCAAAGCGACTGCGCAACTCACGCGGTTGCTCCGGGACCGGCATCGGCTGCCGGAGGACGAGACCGATTTTCGCATCTACGACAACGCCGAGGTTTCCAACGCCCTGAAGAAAACGATTCATATGCTCTCCGGCCTGGGCATGTCCATTGCGGCCGTGTCGCTGATTGTCGGCGGCGTGGGGATCATGAACATCATGCTCGTGTCCGTGACCGAGCGGACCCGCGAGATCGGTCTCCGCATGGCGGTGGGCGCCGACGCACGCGATATCTTGCGACAGTTCCTGGTCGAGGCCGTGGTCCTGTGCCTGGTGGGCGGTTTCCTGGGGATCCTGGTGGGTCGCGGCGGCTCGCTGTTCGCCGGCGTCCTGTTGGGTTGGCCGACTCAGGCCTCGGTCAGCGCCACCGTGGTCGCGGTGGCCGTCTCGGTGACGGTGGGCATCACGTTCGGATACTATCCGGCTTGGAAAGCCTCACGGTTGAACCCGATCGATGCGTTGCGCTATGAGTAGGGGCTACGAACGTGTCGGGCTGGGGACCGCGGGCCAGGCCAGTCGTCTGTGAGGAAGACCGCATGCCACATTTTGCCATCCTCTGTCCGGAAGGAGCGGGACACCTGTTGTCGCTCGGACCGATCGGAAATGAACTCGTTCGCCGTGGGCATCGTGTCACCGTGGTGGCTCACGAAAAGGCCGCCGGGATTGCGGGCCAGTTCGGCCTACCCTGGTACGAGTTGAAGACGGACGACGTGCCCTATCGCTCGTCGCCGCTGCTGTGGCTGGCGTTCAGTCTGTTTGGAGTCGGCTGGCGGATTGGCCTCCGCGATGTGTTCCGTTGGCGCGCCGAAACGATCCTGCGTAAGGCACTGTCGGCGCTGCAGGAACTGGCGATCGACGGTGTCATCGTCGACCAGACGGTGTCGGCCGCTGGAACAGTGGCGGAGCAGGCCGGCCTGCCGTTTGTCACCGTGTGTTCGGCGCTGCTGTGGAACGAGGAGGTTGGCGTGCCGCCTCCGTTTACGCCCTGGCCTTATGCGGACACCCGCCGCGCCCGCTGGCGCAATCGCCGCGGCTACGCCGGATGGCATTGGTACATCCGCTCGGAACTCAAACTCATCAACCGCCATCGCCGGAATTCGCAGCTCCGTCCGTTGGCCCGGATCGATGAGGCTTTCTCCCCCTTGGCTCAGATCTCCCAGCTGTGTCCGGAGTTTGATTTTCCGCGCCGGGAGCTGCCGCCCCACTTCCACTACATTGGCTCCTTGGCCGCCAGCCGGCGGGTTCAGGCCGAGTTCGCGTTCCCTTGGGAGCGACTGGACGGCCGGCCCTTGATTTTCGCCTCGCTGGGCACCGATCCCTGTCCCATCAATGTGCCCGTGTTTCGCAAGATCCTGGCGGCCTGCGCCGATTTGGATGCGCAGCTCGTGCTAGCCCTGGGGAAGTGGCATGACGGACATGGTTCCGTGCGGGAGAAACTGGGACCGCTTCCCGGCAATGCGCTGGTCGTGGATTTTGCGCCCCAATTGGCCCTGCTGGACAGGGCGGCACTGTTGATCACGCATGCCGGTGTGAATACGGTCCTGGAATCGCTCTGCCGCGGCGTGCCGATGGTGGCCTTGCCGCGAAACGCCGATCAGCCTGGCATGGGAGCGCGCATCGCCTTCACGGGGGTGGGCTTGCGGGCCTCCTTCCAGCGTTGCACGTCGTCCGAGTTGCGGGGATTGGTCGGGCGGGTGCTGGCCGAGGACAGCTTCCGCCGCCGAGCGCGGGATCTGCAGATCGCGATGCGGGCGGCCGGGGGGGCGGAGCGAGCGGCGGCCATCGCCGAACAAGCCCTGCTCACCCGACGTCCCGTGCTGCGTCCCTAACCTCGTACGAGGAACATGCCATGGCGCATTTTGCCGTCCTCAGTCCTCCGGATGCGGGACACCTTATTCCCCTGGGCGCGTTAGGCCGCGAACTCGTGCGGCGTGGACACCGTATCACCGTCGTGTCCCCGCCCAAGGCCGCGCCGCTCGTGCGGGAATTGAATCTGCCCCTGTACAGCTTGGAGGCGGACCTCCACTTCACTCGGTGGGAAGGACTCCTGGGTCTGGCGTTCAGCACCGTCGGTTCAGGCTGGGTGGCAGGGCTTCGCAACTGGTTCCGAGCAACTGCCGACGTCACGCTGGAACACGTGCCGCGGATCCTCGTACAATTGGCGGTGGACGGCGTGCTCGTGGATCAAGCTGTTCCCGCCGGGGGGACTGCCGCCGAGCGTTGCGGCCTGCCGTTCGTGACCGTCTGCACGGCGCCGCCCTGGAACGTCGACGCGGCCGTGCCGCCTTCGTTCACAGGCTGGCGGTATGAGGCCAGCCGGCGGGCCCGCTTGCGAAATCGCTTGGGCTATGCCGGTTGGCAGTGGTTCATTCGGCCCACGCTGCGGACGATCAATCGCGCTCGGAGGGACGGTAGTTTGCGGCCGTTCCCGCAAATGGAAGACGCCTATTCCCCGTTGGCCCAGATCTCCCAACTGTTCCCCGAACTGGACTATCCCCGCGAAGCCCTGCCGTCGTGTTTCCACTACGTGGGTGCGTTGGCTGCCGACCGGCCTTGTAACACGGACGGCTTCCCCTGGGAACGCCTCGATGGACGTCCGTTGATTTATGCCTCGCTGGGCACGGTCGCGGATCCGACGAACCGTGCGGTCTATCCCAGGATCGCGGCCGCGTGCGTCGGGCTGGATGCCCAATTGGTCCTGGTCCGGGGCAAATGGAACGAGGAACAGGCGGGCCGCGAGGCTTCTTACGATCTGCCCGGCAATCCGGTGGTGGTGGACTACGCGCCGCAACTTGCCCTGTTGGAGCGGGCAGCCGTGCTGATCACCCACGCGGGGCTGAACACCACGTTGGAGGGCCTCAGCCGCGGGGTGCCGATCGTGGCCTTGCCACGTAGTGCCGATCAGCCAGCCAACGCGGCACGGGTCGCCTATGCAGGGGCGGGCCTGTGCGCGTCGTTCTATAAGGCCACGCCCAAAGAACTGCGCAGCATCTTGGCCCAAGTGCTGGGAGAAGAACGATTCCGGCGTCGCGCCCGAGAACTGCAACAGGCCCTGCGCGCCGCGGGTGGCGCGGTTCGGGCGGCCGAGATTGCGGAACAAGCCCTGCTGACCCGCCAGCCGGTCCTGCGGGCCTGAAACCCGGGCGTGGCTCCCACGGAGAGATTCCCGTCCAGCAGCACCGGTCGGTTATCCGGTTCGCGGCGAAGATGGTGCGGTAGCTGAACTCGCACGAGTTCAGGGATAGCAGGGATGGACAGTCAATCCCTGAATTTTTTCGAATTCAGCTACGTCCACCCGTGTGCCAACGTCAGCCGCGTGTGGTATACCAAGTGTGGCATGCCGCAGGACCGCGGACGCACGATTCCTGCGCGGAGGTGATCATGTTCCGACTGAACTTCAGACAGCTATTTTCGCAGCCGGCTTCCGCGACTCCACCGTCCGGGAATACGGTGTGGCGAATCCCCAATATTTTTCACTTCTGTTTCGGATTTCAACCCGACGCAAAGTTCGGCTTTTTGGAGTATCTGGCGATCAAGTCGGCGTACGAGCTCAACCGCCCCGAGCGAATCTATCTGCACTACCAGCACGAGTGCTCAGGGGAGTGGTGGCAGAAGGCCCGGGAGCTCGTGACGTTGAACCGCATCGAGGCGCCGTCTGAGATTTATGGGCGGCCGCTGAAGCACTTCGCCCATCGCGCCGACGTCGTCCGGCTGCGGGCCCTGTTGGAACAGGGAGGCATCTATCTGGATATTGACACCCTCTGCGTGCGCCCGTTTACGGAGTTGCGGACCCAGGCCTGCGTGTTGGGAAAACAAGGCCGCTGGTATGGTCTGTGCAACGCGGTGATCCTCAGTGAGCCGCAAGGCGTCTTCCTGTCGGCCTGGCTCGATAGCTTCCACACCTTCCGTTCGGTCGGACACGATGCGTACTGGGACG
>JAPLNJ010001101.1 GCA_026692885.1 Planctomycetota bacterium
CGGTCGAGACCGTTTCGTGGGACGAGGCGGTGGAGTTCTGCAAACGGCTGTCGGAAGTGGCTGAAGAGCGCGCGGCGGGGCGCACCTATCGTTTGCCGACGGAGGCCGAGTGGGAGTACGCTTGCCGGGCTGGCAGCACCAGCAAGTATTCCTTCGGCGATTCCGAGGCGGAATTGGGGCAGCACGCCTGGTACGACCAAAACTCGGGCAACACAACGCACCCGGTGGGTGGGAAGTCGGCCAACGCCTGGGGTTTGTACGACATGCACGGGAATGTTTGGGAGTGGTGCCAGGACTGGCATGGAGCCTATGGAGCGGGGCCGGCGAGTGATTCATCGGGGCCCGGCTCCGCCTCGTTCCGAGTCCTGCGTGGCGGCGCTTGGCTCGACAGCGGCAGGAACTGCCGGTCGGCGTACCGCCGCGGGTTCGAGCCCGGGTTCCGAATCCGGGGCCGTGGGTTTCGCGTGGCTGGAGTCCGGTCGGGTTCCTAGGCTGAGCCTGGCAGTTAAGAGCGAGCGGAGCCTGGGGCGTAGGCCGAAGGGGTTCCTCTGCGTCTGTCGCGTCTCTGCGGTGCTTCCGCGAGCCAACGCCCAATGCCACTTACTTTGGGACCATTGGGGCGTTTTCTGTTAGCGGAGCGGCGCAAGCCGCCCGGTTTTCCGACTGTAATACCGGACGGCTCGCGCCGTGCCGCTACAAAGTAAGTGGCATTGAGCCAACGCCCCCGCTCAGGCCCCTGCGAGAAAGAACACCGCAGAGACGCGCCAGACGCAGAGGTGTCTGGAAATTCTGCAATACGCGGACACTAGCCCGACGCGCGAGCGAGGGAACCCCCAGACGCTCTCCGTACGCGCGCACCGATATCCCGCTTCACGCCGGGCGGATCGTCCAGGCTTTGCTTTCGCTTCGGGTGGGCGCTCACCTCCACTGCTGTGCACATCTTTGCAGCCAGCCAAAGGCTGGAAATACAAGCACGACGCGCAAGCGAGTGAGTCCGGGGTGGACCGGCAAGCGAAATCCAGACTCACTCGCTTGCGCGTCGTGCTTGTGAAATACCGGCCTCCGGCCGGTTTGAAGATGTGCACAGCAATGGCGCTCACCTCCCTCGCTGGCGCGTCGGGCTAGTGTTGGGGAACGGACCTCCCTCGCTGGCGCGTCGGGCTAGTGTTGGGGAACGGACCTCCCTCGCTGGCGCGTCGGGCTAGTGTTGGGGAACGGGCCTCCCTCGCTGGCGCGTCGGGCTAGTGTTGCGAAACGGGTCTCCCTCGCTGGCGCGTCGGGCTAGTGTTGCGGAACGGGCCGCCGAGAATTCTTTTCCCCAAACGGTTGGGCTTTCCCCGAATATCTGGATGACGTGAGAGGCACGAGACTGCGAACGTCTCGGCCTCAAGTTTTCCGTGTGGGCACTTGACTCCGCCTCAAGAGCTGTGATCGCACGACATTCTAATCCACGGCGGAATAGGGAGTCACGACAATGATCAGCAAGTCGCGCAACAAGCATCGTGAACGAAACGGCCGACGCAGGCCTTCCACACGGCGCGCCTACCTGGAACTGCTGGAGCCTCGCACGCTCCTGTCGGCGGCAGGCTTTCAGCCCTCGGCGGCCGGGGATTGGGCCGAAACCCCGTCCCGCGGTCTGGCACAGGCTGCACCGATCCTGTACGGAGGCCCCGGCGACCAGTTCGGAACCGATGTGGAGGCCGGGGGAGACGAGGTTTACGCCGTGGGGCAACAGGGTTCCCAAGGCGTGCTGCTGCACCTGGCTGCGACCGACACCGTCCCGGCCTGGGAGAAGTTGCTCGACTCGGGTTCCGGACTGTACGGATTGTCTCTCTCGGCTTCCGGCATCCAGGCGGTGGGCAATGCCCGGCCGCCGACGTACGGGGCCCGCGACAGCATGGGTGACACGGAACAGAAGCCGCTGTTGGCGCAACTTACGTTGGACGGAGAGTTGGTGAAGACCAGCACCGAGAACTTCTTCTCCTACCGGGGTGGGGAGGACTACTCGGACAGTCTGAGCGTGGGGTCAGGCAGCGACGAAGTGACCTACGTGGTCGGGGTGGGCGAACAGACGGGCTGGGGCGGCCGGCGGACGATTTTGGCCAAGTACACGGCGGACGGTTCGCTCGACTGGAAACGCGCGTACGCCACCGACGCGGCCGGCAACCCGCTGGCCGGGACCGGGACCCGCATCGCCAGTGTCGGATTCGATCTGGCTTGGCTCAACGGGTCCTTATACGTGGCCGGTTTCGACCGCGATGCCAGCCAAGTCGGTGGTTCGGGAACTCATGCCATGCTGCTGAAGTACGATGCGGCCGCCCAGCCCGCCGATCCGCAGCCCCGTGCCGACGGAGCCGCTGCGTTGGTTCCGGAATGGTCGCAGGTCTTGGCCGTCGAGAGTGACTTCCGCAGCGTCATCGCCGCGGACGGGTATCTGTACGCTGTGGGCCATACCTTCACCTCCCACGTCGCTGGCAGCGAGGATTTCCTGCTGGCCAAGTACGACGAAACGGGTCGCCAAATCTGGCAGACGACGACCGGCGGAACCGGTACCGACGTGCTGACGGCCGTCGTGGCAGTGAACGGGCGGCTGTTCGCCACGGGTTACACCACCAGCGCCGGAGCGGGCGGGGAGGACGTGGTTGTGCTGGAGATCGATCCGGCCTCCGGCACGGTGCTCTCCCAACATCTCTTCGGAGGTGCCGCGGATGATCGGGCAGAAAATGCGGCGGCTGTGGGGAACTCGGTGTACTTGATCGGCGGAACCCGCAGCTTCACCGCCGGAGGCAACGCGGCTGGCGAGAGCGACCTCTTGTTGCTGCGCTACGACTTGATCGACCTCCGCGCGGATTCCTTCATCCCCACCCCCACCGGCTTTGTCGCTGAGTTCAACCGCGAACTGGATTCCGCTGAACTGAACCTGTACCAGTCGCAGATCGGCGGCGCGCAGGGAGGGTCCGATGTCACGCTGCACGGAGTCCACAGCGGCGATGTGCCAGGCACGCTGATCGTGGATGCCAATCTGCGCAAGATCACGTTCGTCAAGACGGGCGGCGGATTGGCACCGGATACGTACACGGTCACCTTGCGAAGCGGCGTCACGGGGTTCAAGGACACCGAGGGCAACCTGCTGAACGGCGATGGGGCTGGCCCGGCGGGGGACGACTTCGTGCAAGACTT
>JAPLNJ010001102.1 GCA_026692885.1 Planctomycetota bacterium
GGAGCGTGTGCAGTACCGGATGCTGGTGCGTTTGAAACCCGGCGTTGCGGCGGGCTACCTGCACGACCAACTGTCGCTCGTCACGAACGAGGTAGGCGGCCAGCTTCTGCCAGTGCCCGTCGAAGGCTTGATCGTTTCGCCCCTGAGCGTCAGCCCCGCGTCCCTGTCCCTCGGCGTTCTGACGCCGGGACAGACGGTGCAGAAACGGTTGGTCGTACGCAGCAATAAGCCGTTCCACATCCTAGGCGTCACGTGTCAAGACAACGGATTCCAATTCGCGCCGGCCGATCAGCAGGCCAAGACGCTGCATTTCGTGACGTTCGAATACAGGGCGGGGGACCAACCAGGAGCCATTGCCCGGACGATCAGAATCGAAACCGACTTGGGCCGAGGCCTCTCTGCTGAATGCGTGGCCACCGTCACGGTGAAGCCAGCGTCCTAACGCCGGACGGTATGGCCATGCTTCGGCGAGGTGTTGAACTTGGCTGGCTGGAAACTTGTGATGGCGGGTCACGGACTTCACATCCGATGGCTCGCCAGCCGCGCAGGAAAGTTGGCGATACACGGTCGGTGTGCCGTCGACTTTCTTGGCGCGGGGCTATTTCGCGAACGCATCCGGCGACAGTCGTAGTTCGCCGAGATCGTTGTCGCCAGGCTGGATGAGAAGCTCGACGCGTCCCCGCGTCCAGGTCGTCACACGGCCGGCGATTCTTACGCGAGTGATGTATCCGGCGTGCTCTTGCCAGACCTGGAAGGTCCATTTCCCGATGGGCAGGTGCTTAATCTCGAACTTGCCGTCTTCATCCGAGACGGCCATGTAAGGGTCGTCTCGGACAATGAGCCAGCCTGACTCCCAGGGATGAAGGCTGCAGCTGACTCGCGCCGGCACACGTTCGGGGATGAGATACTGGTGACGTTCCTCGGCCTCCACGGGCAGCAGGATGTTGAGCGACGGATTGTTGAGCGTGTCGATCTTGGCACTGTCCCCGATGGGATTGCGGTTGCGGATCAGCAGCGTTTGGGTCGTCCGCAATTGGCTCACATGCGGGTTGAATCGGCAACCGTCGGCATCCAGGTGGACCACCGCCTGGGCGGTCTCCGCGTACGATGCATGCACGGGTAATTTGGCGTCGCCGCGTGCCCGGTAGATCCAGATCGCGACATTGGCCAACCCCTTGGTACCCGGTTTGACCACCAGCTGCTCTTCCAGGATGTGCTTGTTGCCGCAAAACTCCTTGTCCGCGGTGATCGTGAGTGGTTTTCGTACGGGCGGTTCGCCCTCGTAGATGAACTGTCCCTTCAAATGCCCCCACTCGGCCGCCGCGAGCGATGACGTCCACAGGACGGCGACAATCCCCAACCCATTCCACAGCTTCCACATGGCGGTTCCCCTTTTGCTCAGGTGTGCTTAATTGCTGCTGAAAGGCTGAGCAACTAACGTGCCCGTCGGGTCGCACAATTGATATTGACGGAAGACCGTTGCCTGGTCTTCCCTGTGACAAACGTCCACGTGGTCACGTCTCTCGGAGATGCAAAACCCGGTCTCAGAGAGACCGGTCCACGTGAAGCGGGTAGATCATTTTCATCCGCTTGCCTTAGGGAACGCCTTTCCAGGTCGGCGTGTCCCCTGCCATCTCGGCAGCACCTTCGCGTTCAGTTGAGTCCGGTCCTCGCGTCCCGGAGGCCGCTGGTGACAACCAGGCATCTGGCACCCGTACTGCCACGACTTCCCCCTGCACGCACACTTGGCCGTTGGCCGAGACCGACACGCTGACCACGACTTTGCGGCCCTGGAACTCCTTGACACGGCCGCGAAGCTCCAAGGGTACGCCCAACGGCGTAGGCCGGAGATAGTCCACATGCAATGCAGCGGTCAGGAAGCGAAGCGGCGACTGCGTATCCATGGCCCGATGCTCCGCCCGGTACGCCGCGGCCGCCGCCGTGCCCGTGCCGTGGCAGTCGATAATCGAGGCCAGCAGGCCCCCGTAGACGTAGCCCGGAATGGCCATGTGGTACGACTGCGGCTGGAAGACGGCCACCGTCTCCTCGCCGTCCCAGTAGCTCTTCAGTTGCAGACCCTTCGGGTTCAACCGGCCGCAACCGTAGCAATGGCTCAGGGCGTCCGGGTAGTAGTCCTGAAAGGCTTTCTCCGTCACGTGGCTTCCTCCCGTGGTGAAACATGGCGCATCGTCCGGATGTGGACTCAGTCTGACGCTGCCGAATGGTGGCTCTCTTCCACGTTCGAGAACTTTTTCGCCAACATGATACCAAGGATGGTTCGGTCGGTCTCGATCATGCCCTCGGTCGTCAGCGTGCCGATATTCTTCATGGTGTCTTCGGACGACCAACCGACGATGCCGTCGGTCGAGCTGACCGTGACTCCCTGAAGTGAGAACAGTGCTGCCTGCACAGCGGTGCCAGCGGCTGTGGCCAGTTTCAGCTCGCACCCACCCTTGGCACCGTCGCAAATCACGCCGGCCAGATCCTCGATGAGGTTCTTGATGGCACCTGCAATATGCTGTTCTGTGCCGCCCATCAAGAACGCGATTCCCGCCGCGGCTCCCGCTCCGGCCGCCACGGAGCACCCGCAAATGGCTGACAGGCGGCCCGTGTACGCCTTCACGTACGCGGTGATGATGTGGCTCAGAGCAATGGCCTCCAGGACCGTGCGGTGGTCGACCGCGAGGAACTCCTCCACGGCCACGATGGGCAGAATGGCGGTCAGCCCGTGGTTGCCCGACCCGGCGCTGCTCATGGCCGGTAGTTGGGCACCAGACATGCGTGCATCGGCCGCCGACGAGGTGCGAATTCTGGCGGCGACGATCATATCGCGTTGGATCAAGCCCTGACGCGCCAACCGCTCCAGGGTGCGTCCCACTCCCAGGCCGCACCCGTGCTTGAGCCCATAGTCCGCCAATCGCACATTGACGTCGACGCCGGATTGCAGGAACTCGAGATCCGCCTCATCCAGGTCGTCCAATAAATCGAGCAGTTGGCCGAGGGATCGCGATTTGAGCCACGCCTCCAGGTCGGCCAGGCGACGGGACCGTTCGTCTTGACCCGATTCAGGCAGCAACGGGCTATTCGAGATCACCCTGCCGTCCAACATCAGCGCGACGATGTTGTTGTGTAATCCGCGGATGATGGATTCGGCCGTATGCTCCCCGGCGTGGACGATCGTCTTGATGTAGAGGCCGATTTGGTCGGTCAGGAGGTGCACTTCCACCCGGCCCTCGTCGACCAACCGCTTGGCCGCCCGCAACGCCACCTCGTCCACGGCATCGAGCACTTCCATGCTCCGCGCCGGGTCACCTCCGAGCGCCCCCAACGCCGCGGCCATATCGAGCCCGCACAGCCCTTGCGTGCCGGGGATCGATACGGCCATTCCGTTCTTGTAGATGTTGGGATCGACCCACACCTCAATGCGGTCGATTTCGCTTCTCGACAGCAGGGAGGCGGAGGCGGCCGCACCGAGTGAAATCGCCACGGGCTCCGTGCAGCCCAAGGCCGGGGCCACCTCGATCTCCAGGATACCCTTCAACGTATAACCCATATCACCGTTCCTGGTCTTCTGTTGAGATCCGTTCCAGCAGGAGCTCATGATAGAAGTTCAGAATTGCCTTCGAAATTTCCGTCTCATCGAGTGTTGCCATCTTAGGGACCTCATAGACGAATTTAGTGCGCCTTCATGGCTCAATCATGTTCCCAATGATTTGGCCACGTCGGTACGGTACGCCGAGACGGCGGGAGACAATCCGCAGAGGACAGCCAGAATGAGCAAGGCGGGCAACAACAGCACTTCGCTGGTTTCCATGCTTAGGAACCCGATCGACACGCCGGTCCGCGCGGCGATGGTCGGCGCGGCCAGCCACGTCAACGTGTGAGCCAACACCCAGCCCAGGCAGCCGCCGCCCAGGCACAGCAAGACCGACTCCAGCAACACGATCACCATCACGGTGCCCCGCCCCGCCCCCAAGGCTCGGATCACCGCGATCTCGTGGCGCCGTTCGCTCATGGAGTTATAGATACTCACCAAGATGCTGACGCCGGAGACCACGCAGATCATCGCCGTGAGCAGCAGCAGCACACTCTGAATCGGGTCGACGAAAGTCGCAAAGAGCACGTAGATCTCTTGAATCGGTGCCACCGCCTGAGCCACCTGCCCCTTGTTGATCGTCCAGCGGACGCCGGGCGTCACGGTCTCGGCAGGCACCGCCGGATCGTTGGATTTCGTGCGTACCAAAATCGCCGTCACTTCCCGCTGGTTCATCGGCAACGGTTTCGCGTCTCGGTCGTGTTCGGCGTGTTCGTGAGCGTCACCAGCGTGTTCGGCATGCTCGCTGGCCGCCCCGGATTTCTCTTCATGGTGATCCGCGGACATCGTAGCGGCCTGACCTGTATGCGTCTCTTCCCCGTCCGTCTTCGCATGATTGCTCATCAAGTAGAAACCTTCGATATTGACAAACACGGCGCGATCGTTCGGAGTGCCGGACGGTTTGAGGATCCCGACCACGGTGAAGCCTTCTGCGTGGTGTGTCCCCAATTCCGGATCACCGTGGGTGGGACTGACCCGGTCGCCGACGTGCAGTTTCAGTTCCCGTGCCGCCACCGAGCCGGCGACGGCTTCCCAGTAGCCATATTCCTGACTGCTATGCTGGAACTTGCGCCCCTCCGCGAATTCAAACCGCTGGTCGGCGTGGGGACCGAAGACCAGTTTCTCGAAGAAGTCCGGCGTCGTGCCGACCGAGCGGAACTCCCCATAGTAATCGCCGAGGCACACGGGGATCGCAAAGGCGGTGAAATCCGCGAACTGCCCCTGGCGACGCAAGTCGATGTTTCCGGGGTCTGCCTCCTCGTGTAGCCGCTGCTCGACGGACAGGAACTCCAGGTAGTAGGAGTACGGTATGTTCTCCACCGGTTGGCTCAGGTAGTACACCGTGTTCAGGGTCAATTGCAGCTTACCGCCCTTGGCGCCCACGATCAGGTTGTAGCCCAAGCTGGCACTGTTTTGGAACGCATCGGAGACCACGCCGTGGACGGCCAGCACGGCCACGACCAGCATCACGCCGAGCGCCATGGACAGGGACGTGAGCGCGGACGCCAAGCCCCGCTGTTGAATGCTGCGCCAGGCAATCATAAACAGGTTCATGTGAGTTCACCCACGTGATTGATGTCCGCCAAACGGTCGACGCGCTCAAACTGAGTCGCCACTTCGGGAGTATGCGTGACCAGCACCAGCGCCACGTTCTCGTCGTGGCACGTCCGGCGGATCAAGTCAATGATCTGCTGCTGATTCGCCTGGTCGACGTTGGCGGTGGGCTCATCCGCGAGAATCACCATTGGACGGTTCGCCAGAGCCCGCGCCACGGCAACCCGCTGTTGCTCGCCGACCGACAGCGCCACGGGTTTGTGGTCGGCTCGCGCGCTCAAGCCGACTCGTTCCAACAGGTCCTTGGCCCGCCCCACGTCTTTCCGTCCGTGCGCGAAGGTCATGCCCAGCAACACGTTTTCGAGGGCCGTGAAACCTGGCAGCAGGTTAAACGTCTGAAAGATGTAGCCGGCTTTCGCTGCGCGGTAACGATCGCGCCCCGCCTCCGACAGACGGGCCAAATCCACGCCGTCCAGCCAGATCTCACCAGAATCCGCCCGGCTGATCCCGGCGATCACATGCAGCAAAGTCGTCTTGCCGCAACCGCTCGGGCCGACCAGCACCATCTGTTCGCCCCGCTCGACCTGAAAACGCGGAACCGCAAGGATCGGCAGCTCGGCGCCATTCGGTTCCCGATACGACTTCCTGACGTTCTTTAGTTCGAGGATCACGCGCAACCTTTGCTGACGACTTGATCGTAAGAGGCGAAGAGATTGTCCTTCCGAGTGTTCGAGCATTCGGCGTGCCAACGCGGCTACACAGCATCTGGGCGAAGCCCTGGGAAACGCTACAAGAACGAAAGATGCCGGACACCGGACACCGCAGATTTGCGAGCGGGACTGAAGGAGTGTGGCAAAATGCCAGACGTCCAACCCTGGCGCATGGCGATTTGCAGTTGCCCACCCATTCGAGCGAACCTGGCGCGACGGCCCCGGGCAAGTTACTGGACTGATGCCGTTTTCTTCGGTTGCACCCGGCGGCAGTAGCCAATCGCCTCGTGCGGACACACGGTCAGACAACGGGCGCAGCTATAGCAATCGGCGGCGAACCGTCGGCCAGCCACGATGTCCTTAGCGGCTCCGGTCGGACAAGCGGCCCCACACGCGCCGCAACTGTTGCAGCGTGTGGGGTCCACGCGGATCCGATACAGGCTGACCCGCTCGGCGAGCCACGATACGAAGCCGAACGGACAGAGGAACTGACAGAACGGACGATATAGCACCAGGCCCAGTCCGAGGGAACCCACGACGGCCACGAGCATCGAGGGGCTTTCGAACTCGAAATTGAACAGATTGAACGGGTTGATCGGATGGTACAGCACGAACCCTCGCTTGCCCCCGATCCAGCCGAATAGCATCAGCAGCATCAACACAAACAGCCCCGCCCGGACGACGTTAGACAATAGGAACGGCACCTTCCTGCGTTTCAGATGCCGCAGGATTGGCAGGCTGTAGACCAATTCTTGCAAGGCACCGAAGGGGCAAGCCCACCCGCAGACCAGCTTGTTGCCCACAATGGCCAGGAATAGAAAGAAAACCAGAGCCACGACAACGGCCAGGACCGAAGGCTGGAGTCCCACCATCGCCTTGAACACCTTGACAGCACCTTCCATCGGGTTGGGCGATTTGCCCAGTGCGAACCCGCAGGCGATGGATGCTACCACGAGCGTGCCCACGTAGACGCTGCGGGGATACCACGATCGGCGTTGGCTGTGCGGTGCGCCGTCCGGCTTTCCCAGCCGAACCAGGAAGACCAAGGCCCACAGCACAATCGCAGCAAACACGAAGTACTTGAGCTGCTGGCCGCGATGTGACCACAGGTGTGCAGCGACACCGTCGAGCGCCGCTTGGCTGACTCCCAACTCGGCCAGCGAGGTGTCCATCGAGCCTTTTCCGGGCAGCCGCAATTCCTTGGCCAGGGCCTTGCCCGTGGTGTCCAGACGCGGGGCGATCTGGCGGATCGTCATGGCCGTAGTCAGCGCCGGCGTCTGATCCCCATCACCTCGCGGTTGCAGAAGCCAACCCACGCCGACGATGCTGGCCGCCACGATCAGCGTGCCGCAAAGCCAAACGAGTTGAGACTTGGAGAGTTGGGAGAGATAGGACATGCTTGAGCCTCGGTGACTAATGATGGTGAAGCGAGCGGATCACGACGTGCACGGTAGCAAGTATGGTGCCGGGCACTGGATTTGCTCCGCTGAAAGAGGCCCCGTGGGAAACGACAGTAGCATATTCCCTGGGACTTAATTCTGTGACCGAGCCACTGAACACGAGCAAGAACGGAGACAAGACCGTGGACAAGCCTGACGCCACAGCCCATTTTCGTGGGACGGAACGGAACAACTGCGCCCAGGCGGTGCTGAAAGCCTACGCCGCCCATGCCGGCGTCGATCAGGGATGCGTTCAACGGTTCTCGCAATTCGGGAGTGGGCGTGCCCCCGCCGGAGAATGTGGCGCCCTGTTTGCGGCGAAATCCCTGCTCCAAGATGAGTCGGCCAAGCGGAGCCTGGAAGCAGCCTTCATCCTCGCTGCCGGCTCGGCTCAGTGTCGGAAGATCCGAGGACTCGGACGATTGTCTTGCAGGCAGTGTGTCCAGACCGCGGCCGACGAAATCTTCGTTCGACTGAGCGAAGGTCAGGCTCTGCAGCGACCGGCAAATTGCGAGGGCTGAAAGAGAAACGCTCAGTTCTCGCGTCCCGGCCCCGGATGCGGAGTTCGCGTCGCGGACCCCAACGCTGTCCGCAGGAACGTGTACAGCACCTCGTACCGCCCGCGCACTTCCGGCGAAGGTTCCGGGAGCCAGTGAACGCCCATGTTGGCATCGTTGAAGAGCGCGCCGCAACCGATCGCCGTGACCGTGCCCCGCCCATACCGCGAACGGGCCGCCACGGGCATCTCTCCCAACCACGCCAGCGGCTCGCCCCCGGCAATCTCGCAGGATGTTTCGAGGGTGACTTCGGTCGCACCGTCCGCCAGCTTAAGCGGGGCTTCGGTGGACGTCGGGGCGTTGTGGTTTGAGGCCAACCCAAAGAGCTCGAGCAGACCGTTGGCCGTCGAGCCGGAGACGTCGGGCGAGTCGAGCACCACGAGTTGGCCCCCGGCTTCGACGAACCGGACCAGTCGCTCACGATACCATGCGGGCACAGATCGCGTCGGACAGATCACGACGAGTGCGTCCCCGCCAAACACTTCCTGGCCCGTTCGCCGCGAGAGGAAGTTGCCCAGCCGCGGAATCCATTGTTCGAACAGGCCGTACCCCACGCCCTCTTCGCCGTCCGTAAAGGCACCGGTGAAGAGTGGCACTTCGGACAACGTGCGGTCGATGACGACGTGCTGCAACGGACGTAGACAGGGCGGCACCGGCAGGGCCCAGCGGTGGGCGGTGGACACGGCTCCGATGCCGACCGCCCAGCCGGCCAGCCCGGCGGCCATCAGCACCGTTCCCGCCGCACGCGTCCCCCGACTTGACCACCATCCGGCGCCGACACATGTCAAGCCAGCCAGCGCCCACGGCACCGCCACCAGCAGCCACAGGCCGCGGCGATCCAGGGGGCTCGCATGGTTCAACCAGTGCAACATGCCTCGGAGCAGCTCGGCTTTCCCCGGTTGGAAGACGCAGAAGTTCGAGAACAGCGTGGAGTCGGCGAACGCGAGCACCCGGCCACGACCGTACGTGGTCGACCACATCTGGCACCACGCCCCGTACTGCATCTGTGGCCGATACTCGGCCTGCGGATGATAGTTGACCTCCTGGTAAGCGGGCGCCAGGTTCCACAAGCCCGTGTTGCGGATCACCATCCGACCCGCACTGCGTCCTGGATCGATGGAGCACGAGACGGCGAAGTCCATCTGCGGCACGTGCTGGATCGCTGGATGCGCCGGGATCGGCCGCGTGAGGTGCTGCTTGTACGGCGTGCCCACGCGAAACAGCAGATCGTTGCGCAAGCTGAAACCAAATCGTCGGGCGAGGTCATTCAGGCAAGTGCTCATGCGGAACACGTTCGTGTGATCGCCGATGAGCAACAACGAACCACCCTGCGCCACAAACTGCTCGATGGCGTCCACTTCGGCGGGCGCGTAACGCGCCGTCGGTGTCTTGATGACGAGCACGTCGCAACGACTCAGCGTGGTGTCGTCGAGGGCGTCGGCTTCCAGCAGCCGTGACATCTCGAAGTACTGCCCGCAGTAGTCGTACGCCGCCGCATAGTTGTAGGAGCCTCGCTCGCCATAGATCTGCGTGCCGTAGGGTTCGGTGGTAGGCTCCCAGGTCGAGTGTTTTTCCACGATCAGCACCCGGCCGCCCTGGCGGGTGCCGACCGGCGTCCAGTACAGCCCGCTCACCAGCAGCGCGACGCCGGTGGCCAAGCACATCGCGGCCAGGACCCAGCGACCGCGGCACAGCGGAGGAGGAGGCTGCGGCAGCCTTAGGGCGGGCGCGGTCCTTGCGGTGGGCCATCGCACCAGCCAAGTCACCAGCCCCGCCAGTCCGCCGAGGAGCGCGCAGTGCACCCAGGAGTTGACCAGGACATCAGCGACGTTGGGCGCCGTGATCGGGTCCGACCGAAGCCCGCGGTGCAGGACGAGTGCGATCAGCAGCGAGGCGCGGACGGGAAGCCAGACGGCGACCACCGCCAGCAGCGGGACGAAGACCCGGAGGGCCAGCACGCCGGACACTAGCCCGACGCGCAAGCGAGGGAATCCCGTTGGCTGTCCCGCGATTGCGCAGCGTGTAGGCTGCGGCGTAATCCGGGCTAACAGCAAGCAGCTCCCGACCAGGAAGCACAGCGAGGCCGGATCCACCAACAACTCCCAAGTCGCGGCGATGCGAACCACTTCTCCGCCCGAACGCACCACGACGTTGCTGCCATCGACCGCCGTATCGAGGCCGCCCAGGCGCGGGAGCCAATCGACAAGCTGCGTCAGGGGTCCGCACAGTGCGTGCTGCCGGGCCGTCCCGACCGCGTACAGCCACAAGGTGAGGGCCTGCACCAGGAGCACCAGGCTGGCCGTCACGGCCCCAGCGCTCAGCGACCGAAGCCAGCGGCGGGGAACGGGCAGCGTGTTCAGGAGAACTCCGGCCCCGAGCAGTCCCGGAATTGCCTTGTAGGGCAGCGGCATCAGGACAGCCGCCGGGACCACGAGGAGCGCGGTGGCGATCTTCACGCCCAGGCCGTCCGAGGCCCAATCCAGGCCAGGCCTGTCCGGTGACGGCACCCGGTAACTGCGGTCGGCACAGGCGGACTCGGCCGCTGGCAGCAGTTTCCCCGGGCCGTCACCCCACCGCCACGGCAGGCCCCGCAGCAACACGACACCCGCCGCAACTGCCACCGCCCACGCGGCCCAGTTGGCGGGCGCGAAGTAGTCCAGCCCGACGAGCCAGGAGGCGGCCAAGGCCGCGATTCCCCACCACGCACGGTTCATGGTTGAGCCTCCTCCTGCGCGGCGGTCTCGTCGCTGGGAACCAAGGGCGGCGGCTCTGGCGGGACCCACTCGGGCCGGTCGGTCACGCGGGACAGCAGCCAGCGCCAGAAGTCCGCGTTCTCGTGACGACCTTCGAACGGTTCGCCGCCGACATACTCCAGATTCTTGTTCAGCGCGAAGTTGGTGTCGCCGATCACCACGATGCGTCCCTGGCCCAGCGGCCGCGAGACCACGACCGGCTCCTCGTGCGGACCGCGGACGAACACCTCGGCGTCTGTCGCGTCACACTCCACGGGCCAACCCGTATGGAACAGGACAGCGACCTTGTAGTCCCCCTGGCCATAATCCTTGGCGTCCAGGAACAGTGAACGGAAATGGCCCAGGGGCTCGGGCTCCCGCCAATCGCCTGCCGTCGGCACGGGGGACGCCGGAACACGGCAGCCAAAGTCGGCCAGTAAATCCGCACTGGCAGCCGCTTCTTCGGCACCGACCGTGCAGACCCATAGGCCACCGTCGCGCACGAACTCCTGCAGCCACCGCCGTTCATCCGCCGCGAATCGCTTCGCCGGTCCGATGGACACGACCACCGCGGTCCCCGCCAGACGCGCGCGGGTGAGCTCGGGCAAGGCAAGGGTGAGATAGCCGTTGCGCATGAGATTGAGTGTCAATCCGTTGGTCGCGTCGAAGCCCCAATCGCTGTCGCTGTACGCCTCGGCGTGCGACGCGTCGAGGTAGGCGAGGCGGTACGGCGGCTGATTCGGCTGCGCGGTCAGTAGGCGGCCATCGGGGATCACCTGCGTGGCCCCACGCCCCGCTGCGGCGCACGCTGCTTGCGATGCCACCAGCAGCGCGACGCCCAGAACCTGCGCGGCAGATGGACGCCAACCGAGCGTGGCGAACAAGGCTGCCAACAACAGCAGCGATAGAATCTGTCGCCAGCCGACCTGCGGGGACGCCCCGCGGTGAGCCAGGTAGCTCAGCAGCCGGCCCGTCCAGGCATAGCCCCGTACAAGCCCTTCGTTTGTGAGGGCTGTGCCATCGCCGAGCACCACGACCGTCCCCTGCCCCACCCGTTGTTCCGCTGCCAGAACCAAGTCTCCCAACCGCTCTCCCGCTTCCCAGCGGTAGACGTTGGTCAGCACCGCGTCGCTGCCGGGATCGCTCCAGCCCCACCGCCCGACCACCAGCGGCTGGGCAGCCGGCCCCACAGCCAGCGAAGCCCCGGAGTCACTGAACCACGTGCACCGACCCCAACTCATCGCGTTGGCGGGGTGCGCGAGCGGCTGCAGCGATTGCTGCCAATGGCCCGTGAGCGAAAGGGCTACGTCCTGACGCACCTGCAGGTCTTGGGCGAACAGCCAATCGTTGTGGCTGCCCGTCTGGCCTTCCTGTCGCAACAGGGGGCCCCCGACTACCAACATCGCGCCGCCGCGCCGCACGAAGTCCTCCAGACAAGCCCGCTGCTCTGCAGCCACCGGCCCAGCCGGATTGAGGAGCAGCACGATATCGGCCTGAGCCAGTTCCTCCGCCGTAAACTCCGCCGTTTTGGTCAAGTGGCCTCCCAGGCTCTCGACCAACAGGGGCAGCATTCCGTAACGGCCAGCCGACGCCCGGCCATAGCGGCCGTGTTGCGGTTGCGTCCAATCGAGTTGTCCGTGCAGATTGGCCAGAATCCGCTGGCCAGCCAAATCCTGCCGGCCGAGTACCAAGGTCGCCGAGATAGGAACGGCGACCGCCAGCACGTACGGCGCTGACTGAATCGCCCACCGCCAGCCCGGCTTCGTGCCCGCCCAGCCCGCTCGCAGGTTGCGCGTTTCGCGAGAGGCCACAGACCTCGTCGGCCAAGTCCACCACCGCAACAACAACGCCTGCACGAGCAGCTGGAGCGTCGCTCCCACCAGGGGCAGGTTCCAGGGCACCAGGGAGCGGACGGCGCGGGCCCAACTCCACGGCGGCGGGACGTAGGGATGCGGGAACTCGGGTGTCGGCGGGATCGGCAACGCGTCGAGCATGTCGGCGGCGAGCGCCAGCAAAGTCAGGTACATGAGGTGGGCGCCCAGAATTCCTGCAACCAGCCAGCAGGCCCGCTGCCCGCGGGGGCCGTCCGTATGGACCAGTGCGCCCAGCGCGAAGGCCATGGACCAAACGAGGAAATCCAAGCCTCCGAAGCTCGCTCCGATGACCAGCGGCGTGCCGGTCCACAGGGCCGCGCAACGGCCGAGCCACCCACCGACCGTGTCCGCCAACAGCCACACCGCGGGGACGGAGGAGCAGGCGAGCCGGAAGAATCCCAGCGTCAGTGCCGCACTCGCCGTGATGCGTAGCACGGTTCGATCCGTCGCCTTCTGCCCTAGGGCCAGGGCTGCCAGGACCGCGGCCACGAGCAACACGTGCTGAACGTCGTTCGCGGGAAACCATGTCAGGCATCCTAGCGCCCCCGCGATGGTCAACCCCAACGGCCACCGCCGCGTGGCGCTCGGCCACACCGCCACCGCAGCGAGCAGGAGGCACAGCCCGGCCAACGTGCTTCCCAGCGACCCCGCCAGGAATCCGGTTGATCCGGCAGCGAACCAAGCGGCGAACCCTCCCGCAACGGACGCCCAGGCAGTTGCGCTCTGCAAGGTTCCCTGCGGCGGCTCGGGACTGGTCCCCGCCAAGGCGGTCTGGATCGATTCGTCAGGCATACGGCATCGGGCAGGCAACGGAGAACAAGGCGAGAACGCAGGTTCGCGCAAAGGGACCTATCCCCTTTGCACGAATGGCAGCTTAGCGTAATCCGCACAAAAAAAGAACGGACCCCAGACATGGAGTCCGTTCTTTCAGCGCGGGAGTCATGTGCAGCGCGGTGAGTGTGGGAACCGCATCGCCGCTCACTCTCTCCCACTGGGCACCAGAAGCTTCCTTGCCAAGCTCTGTTCAGGACGGCCGGGCAGTGCCACCGCAGGCCCCCCGCGGCAGTTCCAGACCCAGCGCGTTGGGCGTCACGGCGAGCACGTGGTGGCCGGGGCGCAAGTGGTCTTCGGAGCACACGTAGTGGCCGGTGCGCACCGAACTCGACGCACGTGGACCTTAGGACCGCAGGTCGTCGCGGGGGCGCAGGTCGTCTTCGGCGCACAGGTCGTCGCCGGAGCGCTGGTCGTCACCGGTGCACAGGTCGTCTTGGGAGCGCAAGTGGTCTTGGGAGCGCAGGTCGTCGCCGGCTCACAAATCCGCACGCGAACCAAGCAGGCCCGCGGCGCGCAAGTCGTCTTCGGAGCGCAGGTTGTCGCCGGCGCACTCGTCGTCACCGGAGCGCAGGTGGTTTTCGGCGCACAAGTGGTTTTCGGAGCGCAAGTCGTCGCGCAGCCCCAAGCAGCCGACGCGACGTCACAACAAACAAGGCCCAACAGCGCGAGCAGGGGCAGCACACAGAGTAAGGTAATCAGTCGTCTCTTCATGGTAGCAAGTCCTCCAATAGTTGTTTCGACACAGGTTTCACTCAGGGAGGTGCACACTCGCCATCTGTAACTCACTCCGCTCCACAGGGAACAGAGCGGGCGTGGCGGCTGAAGTTCTTGACGGGCTGCCCCGAACCCGTTCGCGAGGTCACATCCGTGACGCTACTGGTGCCGAACCCCAGTGCCAGCCCCGTCCGACGATGGAGACACCTCCCACCTCGCCGGTACGCAAAGCACATGCCATTCCGATCCGCATAGCCTGCCGTCAACGTAACCAAAGATCATTAAATGGATTC
>JAPLNJ010001103.1 GCA_026692885.1 Planctomycetota bacterium
CGCGACGTACGAATGCTCTGCGCGATCACGTCCAGGGCATGTGATTGGCCCACAATGGTCCGTTCCATCAATTCCTTCAGGTTCAACACCGTGCGGACCTCATCGGCGACCATGCGGCCCAGGGGGATCCCCGTCCAGCCCGCCACGGTCTCGGCCACGGCCTGCGCGTCGACGCACACGTGCACCAGGGGGTTCTCCCCTTGGAGTTGTTTGAGTTGTGATTCGGTTGCGTCCAATTCGCCTTGGATGCGAACACGCTCTTCCGGAGCGAGCGGTGGGGGTGCCGGCTCTGCTGGGGGCGGCGACGGTTGCTGGGCGTCGGTGTCTATGGCGGTCGGAAGTCCCTGCTCCAACTGGTCACGCCACTGGCGAATCTTGGCCACCCCTTCTCTTTCCTGTTCCCAGCGTGTCTGGAGTTGCTCCAACTCGACTTCCGCGGTCTGTTTGCGTTCGCCCAACTCGGCCAACTCAAGCTGATGATTCCGACCGGTGGCCGCTTCACGCGTGAGAATATCGATCCACACACCCAGTTGTTGGATACGGCGCCGACAGTCTTCGATCAGCGGCGGTACGGCCGACTGGCTGATGGCGATGCGGGCGCAGGTCGTGTCCAGCACGCTGACCGCCTTGTCCGGCAACTGCCGCCCCGAGATGTAGCGGTTTGACAGACGCACGGCCTCGGTCAGGCCCTCCTCCAGGATGCGGACCTGGTGGTGTTTTTCCAGCGTGCCGACCAGACCCCGCAGCATCTCGCAGGCGCTCCGCTCGTTCGGCTCTTCCACCTTGACGACCTGAAACCGCCGCGCCAGGGCGGCGTCCTTCTCGAAATACTTCTTGTACTCAGCCCAAGTCGTGGCCGCGATGGTCCGCAATTCCCCGCGTGCCAGTGCCGGTTTCAACAGACTGGCGGCATCGCCGGAGCCGGCTTGGCCGCCCGCGCCGATCATCGTATGCGCTTCGTCGATGAACAAGATGATCGGCGTCGGCGAGGCCTTCACCTCCTCGATCACTGTCTTTAGCCGATTTTCGAATTCGCCCCGCACGCCGGCGCCGGCCTGGAGCAGGCCCAGGTCGAGCGTGCGAATCGAAAGATTTCGCAGCGCGGGAGGCGAGTCACCCGCGGCCACGCGCAAGGCGAATCCCTCGACGACCGCCGTCTTCCCGACGCCAGCTTCGCCGGTCAGAATCGGGTTGTTCTGGCGGCGGCGCGTGAGAATGTCGATGATTTGGCGGATTTCCGGATCGCGTCCGAGCACGGGATCGATGTCACCGCGGCGGGCACGTGCGGTCAAGTCGATCGTGAACTGATCCAGCGCCGGCGTCTTGGTCGGCCCTCCCGGTTTTCCCGCGACCACCGGTCCAGCCGCCGCGGTCCGCTCGACGGCTTGGCTGGCTTGGCTAGCTTCGTCCGTACCAGCCACCAGTGTGGGCAGGTCCCTGCGCAGGGCTTCGGGCGAGATTTTCTCGAATTCGGCGGACGCCGCGGACGTCACCCGCATCAGGGTCTCCTCCGACAGCAATGCGCACAACAGGTGGCCGGAGCGAACGGCCTGTTCTCCAAAATTGACCGTGCCTAACAGCCACGCCTCCCGGACCAGATCGACGATACTCTGGTTGAGTGCCGGCGGCCGCGCGTTGCCGGTCTTGAGCCGATCGATCTGCTTGGTGAGGTCGGCCGAGAGGCGGGAAGTGTTCACGCCATAATGCCGCAGCAGCACGGCCAGATCGGTATTGGAAACTTCCAGCAGCTTCAGCAGCCAGTGCTCGATCTCGACGTTGTAGTTGGTGCGCGACAGACACAAGCCCGCGGCACCTTCCAGGGATCGGCGGCAGGTGTCATTGAGTTTGCTAATCAGCTCTTTGAGATTCAGTGGGGTCATGCTTGTTGCTCGACTTGTTGGCGGAAAGAAGGGCCGTCAAATAGGAGATTGCACGAATCGGGACATTATACGCTTTTGAACACGGAATCAACCAGGGCTGACGGTGGAACGGCAATCGCCGCTCACGACAAAAGCCGGGCAAGACGCGGGTAGTGGGTCAGTTTCGATGACACGGTAGGTCACGGGGCGGTAAATTTGGCCGGCGCATCACTCGACTGCCGAGATTGATATTCAGCACAAAGACGGTTCCTTCGTGCAATCAGCATCGCATCAAGCTGGCCCATCGCGACCTTGAATAATATCGCGGAATCGTTGCTTAATTTTCTGGCTTCCGATACCGCCAAGACAAACTGATTCCGCTCTTTCTTTCCAAAGTTGGCTTGCAGCATAACCGGCAGAACGATTTCCAGTTCGTTATTCACAACCTTGGCGAACTGCTTATACTGCCGCTTCTTGCCCAGCCATTGGGTGTGTTCAAAGAGGCGGTCCCGGTAGTCGGTAACGTACTGGTCTTCGGGAGGGAGGTAAGTTGGATACCGTTGATGGCGTGGCCGTTGGCCCCACGGGAGCCAGACCAGGACGATAAAGAAGATGGTCACACTTGATAGGCCGACTGCCCACCAAAACGTAGGGCTATCCATCCACACCGGAAGTTCCTTCCAGTAGAGCGCGATTATCTGTGGAACGCCAAGCAAAATAGTGACAAAAATACTGACCGCCCCCGCAACTCCGATCACTGTTGTGCAGAGTTTCTTGATGTCCATGATGCCTCCCGGCTATTGTTCCAAATTCCGGGAGATGCTACGATATGCGTACTTGAACGCACGGCTCTCCCGACATGAGAGCCAAAGGAACCGCCCTGCCAGGGGCGGTTTTTCATGCGCGTAGCATACCAGATGCGTCTATGCCTGAGAATACCGGCAACTCCTAGCCGTACTGAATCACGGCGTTGTAGAGGTCCTGGAAGGACCACAGGCGGTCGGTGACCTTAGCGGCCATCGCGGCGGTCACTCGTTGTCGTCCGGCCTGTCCGCTGTCGTCGCTGTGCCGTGTTCGCCAGCAGAAGTTGTAGTAAGCGGCGAACATGCCCACTGCAGCCGCGAGGCAGTCGAACTTCTTGGAAAACGCGCAGGTCAACCGCGTGAACCGCTTGACCAGATGCCGAATCGTGCCGTTGTTTCGCTCGACATGGCTGGTGCAGATTTCGCGAGCATTGAACTTCCCCTTAATGACGGTTCGCTTGGTTCCGACCATTTCCGAGGGGTCGTAGGCCATGCCGGCGTTGCGGTACTGCTTGATGAGTTGGCCGTATTCGGCGTAGGGACCGAAGGCCAAGTCCACGGCTTCCGGGTAGCCCGCAAAGCCGTCCGTCGAGATTCGGGTGGTGATCGTGTACTGCCCGGTCTGGTATGCGTGGTCGTCCGAGGCGTGCGGCTTGGGGCGATTCATGCGGCTGGCAAGGTCAGTCATTAGGCGGCGGGCCATGTCGGCAGACCGCTTGCCAACCGCGTAGGTGGCCAGTAGTTTGGTGTCGGCGTCTAAGCAGGTCCAAAGGTAGATGTCGCCGATGTCGGAACGCTCGGCTTTTTCGTCAACCGTCAGGCGGGCTTGCTTCTTTCCGCAGAACGTCCAAACCTCGTCCACTTCGACGTGCCGCAGATTCAATCCCTGAAGGCGGTCGTCAAGGAAATCCTTGCATGCGTTGCCGAACAACTGGAGGTAGCGGATAATCGTGCCCTTGCTGACGCCAGTTACCCGCGCGATGGAGCGGATTGAACTGCCTTCGCACAACAGACGCAGAACCAAAAGACGCTTCTCAGTCTTGAGTACGTTGGCCATTGTCATTCCCTCCCGTTAGTGTATTCGGTGCTTGTCCGTCTGTATTTATTGTAGTTACGCTAATTAGGACAGACAAGGGCTTGACGTTATTATTTTCTGTAAATACAATAACTGCATGAAAACCAAACGCGGGAGAGGCAGGCCGACCAAGCTGCCCGGAGAAGTCCTGGACAAGACGCTGCAATTGCGGCTTCGTGAATCGGAGCACGCGGCGTGGTCGCAGGCTGCTGAGCGGGCCAACATGGTCTTGTCGGTGTGGATTAGGCGAGTGCTGGCCAAGGAAGCCAACGCAGGGAGCGGCGAACAGCCGACAGTGTAATGGGCAAAGCACGGAAGCCAGCCGGACAGCAAGACCTGTTTCCGCTACGGCGCACCCAGGCGATCTACTGCGGCGACAATCTCCAGCAACTGCCGCAAATCCCCAGTGAATCCGTAGACTTGATCTACATCGACCCACCGTTTAACTCCAACCGCAGCTACGAGGTCTTCTGGGGCGAGGCCAAGGAGAAGCGGGCCTTTGACGATCGGCACGCATCGACGCAAGCCTACATCGAATACATGCGTCCCAGGTGTACGGAGCTGGCTCGCGTCCTAAAGAAGACCGGCAGCTTCTACTACCACTGCGACTGGCACGCCAGCCACTACGTCAAGGTGATGCTAGACGAGATCCTTGGGGAAAATGCTTTCCAGTCTGAAATCATTTGGAAGCGGGCGACAGCGAAAAGCCTCGCTTTCAAGGGATTCCCGAACAATCACGACGCGATTCTGTATTATACGGGAGGCCCAGACTTTACATGGAACAGGCCGTTCATCGGGTATGACACTGACGACCTCGACGCAAAGACCCTACGTAAATACTGTCATGTCGATCCCGATGGCAGACGTTATACGCTCGGCGATCTCACTAACCCGAATCCAGATAGGCCAAACCTCAAGTACGACTTCATGGGTCACACCAAGGTTTGGCGATGGACGAAAGAGCGAATGCAAGATGCGTATAATCAGGGGATAGTCATTCAGCCAAGTGCTGGGGCTGTTCCGCGAGTAAAGCGGTATCTTGATGAGCAAGAGGGGCGATCGGTAGATACAGTATGGATAGACATTGCACCCATTAACTCGCAAGCCGACGAGAGGATTGGCTACCCCACACAGAAGCCGCTAGTGCTATTGGAGCGTATCGTCAGCGCCAGCAGTAACCCCGGCGACCTAATCCTTGACGCCTTCTGCGGCTGTGGTACGGCCCTAGTGGCAGCCGAGAAATTGGACCGCCGTTGGATTGGCATCGACATCTCGCCCACGGCCTGCCGTGTCGTGGGTGATCGCCTGGAAGTGGTGTGCAAACTGAAAAACGGCCCAGACTTCGCAATCCTTGGACTTCCCCGCAAGGAAGCGGAACTCCGCGACATGCCGCCGTTTGAGTTTGAGAGTTGGGCCGTCATTGCCCTGGGTGGCAACCCGAATCGTGCCAAGGTTGGCGACATGGGCATGGACGGGAAAATCTTCCCGGTGTCATCCACGCCTGTGACCGGCAAGCAACCCGGCGAGTTGGGATTCATGGATGCCTGGTATCCCGTCCAGGTCAAGCAGAAGGACAAGGCCGGCAGACCCGATATCGACGCATTCGAGGCGGTGATGATGCGTGAGAATCGCGACAAGGGATACTTTGTCTCGTTCGGCTTCACGTCAGACGCATTGACGGAGATCGGGGCATTCTTCAAGCGGACCGGCAAGTCTATTGTGCCCCTGACCGTCCGCGACATCCTAGACGAGATGATCGCCATGAAGTTGACGTAGGAGCTTGGTTGAATCGGGTAGTGATTCGTTTCCTGTGATGTGCTACAATGCAAAACGCCACGGCTGGAACCGTGGCGTTTTGTCGTTTCAGGCCGGAGGCGGCCGGCGCTGTAGGTACGCGCATCGTATGCCTTCCGGCTACTTGGGTCAATAGCTTGGAGGGTGATTTAATGGTGGAGTGGATCATGTCTATTGCCACGGTATGCGAGGCGGCAATCGCTACGGGAAAGGTTCTGCAAAAACTCCTCCCTGACCAATTGTCCGCAAAGGAGCAAGAATTGCTCAGATCGGCATCAGCCGACGGTTTGATTCACCTTCGTTATGACGACCTGGCCGGCAAGCATGTCGCCACGTCGACGAGGGAATTCGCAGACGATGACGCAGCGATAACCGAAAGTTATCTCCACGCCTTTGTAAAGATTTGCGACTACGGCCTTGTAACGCACCAGAAGGAGTCAGTGTTTCGTTTAAGTCATAAAGGGTTTGGAATTGCTAGAAAACTCAAAAACGGCACGTCAGGACACGAGGGATTGTGATCCGCTGCCGTCGAACATAAACGGACTGATCGCCGACCATCCAACCCCGTGACCTACCGTGTCATCGAAACTGACCCACTACCAAGACGCGCCCGGTCTTGACAGCATGGCTGCCAACTGCTAGCTGATGGAAGCAAGGTGCCCCTTACCATTCCGGAAAATCTTTTAGAATATCGCCGGGCACCCCTGTCTTGATCGCTCTGACCGATGGTGAGAGAATAATGCGGGATGGCGGATCGGACGTTTCGAAGTTGATGGAAACCGGCGAGATCGGGTTCGTACCTTTCCTCCTAGAGCGCGGGGTGAGCATGTCCTCTTCTGGGTTCCCTTCGCACGATGCTGCCGAAGAACGGTCGCCGGACCAAGTGCCCGCTCCTGCGGCGGATCCGACAGAAGAATCCGGGTTGATGGAACGGGTGCTGCAAGAAACATTGGCTGTAACTGAGGCCGACGTGCCGCTGGAAGGTGCCGAGTTGACCGCGTTAGAGGACGTAGCGCGGCGGTTTATCGGCACCGCCCTGTCGCTGCACCCGGTGGTGGTAGCACTGGTGCAAGCGATCCTGTCCGCGCGTTTCGGTTCCCTGGCCTGCCGCCCGGACGTAGGTCAGGCCGTCTCCCTGCGGATCGCCGAAACGTTGTGGGAGGATCCCACTTCGCAGGTTCGTCTGCTGCGGCTGTGGGCTCGATTGACTGAGGCCGTTCGATGACTTCCGTGGATGTTCCTGCACAGGTGCTGATGAACCAAGGCCAGGCGCTCGTGAGATCGCTGGCGGGCAAGATCGCGCGGACCACCGGGGTGCCTGTCGATCTGGATGACCTGATTGCCTACGGTCAAATCGGTTTGGCGGAAGCAGCTCGGGATTATCATCCCGCACGCGGCAGCCAGTTCACCTCGTATGCGTACTACCGGATTCGCGGCGCGATCTACGACGGCATCTCCAAAATGAGTTGGACCAGTCGCTCGCGTTACCACCGGTTGCGGTACGAGCAGCTGGCCAATGAGACCTTGCGGGAAGTGAACGAAGCTGCCGAAAGAAACTCCCCGGCAGGAGACTCCAACTGGTTTCGCGGGGTGACGGAAAAACTGACCGTCGTCTTTCTTTCCAGTCGTGGCGAAGAGGACGCGGGATGGAGCGACGTGACGATCGAGGATCCCTCCGCCGCGCCGCCGGTGGAAGTCGCCTCACGGGAAATCGCCCAAAAGCTGCGTGAGTTGGTCGCTACGCTGCCGGCGGCCGAGCAGCGGTTGATCCGCACGATCTACTTCGAAGGCGCCACGCTGCAGGAAGCGGCCACCGCCTTGGGGATTAGTAAGTCCTGGGCCAGCCGGCTCCACGCCAAGACGCTCAGTCAGTTGGCGATGAGGTTACACAGCCTGGGAGTAAAAGAAGCTTGAAAATTCAACCACGGGAATTGCACCAGGAGACCGCAGTATGACGTCGCCGGACATGCTGGACTTTGCACCACTGCTGCAGCCGATCTCGGACGCGGAGCCGACCGGAACGGAATTGAAGGACGATGTGGTCCAAAGCGCGGTTTATTACCGGATCAAAGACGCCCGCGACGCGGCCCGCGCTGCCGAGCGGCAATTGGCCCAAGCGGCGCTGTACGGCGACGACGCGGATCCCGGCTCCGTCGCGCCTCCCAATTGGAAGTTGGTGCGTGAGTTGGCGACGGAGGCCATCGCGCACAGTTCCAAGGATCTGTGGATCGCGGCGTGGCTGATCGAAGCCCTGACCCGCGCTCACGGCTTCGCCGGATTACGCGACGGGTTACGTCTGACGCGAGAGCTGAGCGAGCGATTCTGGGACGGCATCCATCCTCGGCCGGACGACGAAGGCTACGCCCACACCGTCGCCCAGTTGACCGGCTTGTGCGGCGACGAATCGGAAGGGGCGCTGGTCGCTCCCATCCTGGCCATCCCGATCACGAACGGTACGTCGACCCGGCCGTTGTCCAGTAGCGATTACCAGCAGGCGACACAGATCGAACAGATCGCCGATCCCGAACGCCGGGCGCAACGGATCGACAAGGGGGCCGTCACCCTGCAGATCTTCGAACAGGCGGCCCGGGAGACGCCCGACCCGTGGTATCGGGCGCTGCTTGAAGACGTGGATCAATGTCTGGATGAATTTACGCTCCTGAATCAAGTCCTGGAGGCGAAATGCGGCCAGAATGCCGACGGTTATTCAGCGGCTCCGCCCGCGTCGCAGATTCGGAGAACACTAGAGGAATGCCGCGACCGGGTGCGAAGCTTGGCCCGGCGTCTGACCGGGACCGACGTCGCGGCGTCGGACGAGCCGCTGTCGGCGACCGGGAGTTTGGCCACCGTACCCGGCAATCCGCAGACGGCCCTCGCGACGGGTAAGGTGATCACTCGCGATGACGCCTTCCGCGCGCTGCTGCAGGTGGCGGATTTCTTCCGGCGAACAGAACCCCATTCGCCGGTTTCGTACGCCTTGGAGCAGGCCGTGCGCTGGGGCCGGATGGCATTGCCGGAACTGATGTCTGAGCTGATTTCCGACGAAACCGCCCGGCAGGAAATCTTTCGGCGGGTGGGGATCCCCAAGCCGGAAAGCAAAGAACACAAGGATTCCTAAAAAACAGCAACTCGGCCCTGCCGCCGGTTGTCAGACCGGACCAAACAGCGTAAAACCATAAGTACTGGGTCCTGACCTTTGTGGCGTCCTCAACTGAGTCTCGTCCTCGTTTCCATCCTGTTCTCGGGAGACTGATCCATGAGTGAAAGCGTTCACCAAAAACTGAAGCGAGTCCGCAAACCTCGTGTCCACATCACCTACGACGTGGAAACCGAGGGGGCTGTCGTAGAAAAGGAGTTGCCCTTCGTCGTCGGCGTGGTGGGTGACTTCTCCGGCCATCCTGTGGAGAAACTCAAACCGCTCAAAGACCGAAAGTTCATCCAGATCGACCGCGACAATTTCGACGGCGTGATGAAACGCATGACTCCGGGCCTGAACATCCGGGTCGAGAACACGTTGTCGGACGATGGCACCGAAATGCCCGTCCAACTCAAGTTCGAGTCGTTGTCTGATTTCGAGCCGACCCAGGTGGCCAAGCAAGTCGAGCCGCTGCGGAAGCTGCTGGAAACACGCGACAAGCTGCGCGATCTGCTGACGAAGATCGATCGTAGCGAGGATCTGGAGAACGTGTTGGAGCAGGTGCTGCAGAACACGGAAGATCTCAAGAAGTTTTCGTCCGAGCTGGGCGTCGAAGTTCCAGAGAAAGGGAAATGAGGTAAACCATGAGCGCTGCAGAACAACGAAAAGCACAAACCCAGGCCCAAGCGGAAACCGCGGAGGGAAGTCTGCTGGAATCGGCCATTGCCGCCACCAAACAGACGGAACGCGATCGCGCCCAGGACCTGCTCAAGACCCTGACCGAAGAAGCCCTCAAGGGTACGGTCACTTGGAACAAGGACGTGACCCGGACCATCAAGTCCGGCATCGCGGCCATCGACCAAGCCATCTCCAAGCAGTTGGCCGCCGTGCTGCACCACCCCGAGTTCCAAAAGCTTGAGGGGACGTGGCGCGGGCTGAACTACCTGGTGATGAACAGCGAAACCAGCACGCAGTTGCGGCTCAAAGTGCTCAACTGCAGCAAGCGGGAGCTATTCAAAGATCTCGACAAGGCCGTGGAGTTCGACCAGAGCCAGTTGTTCAAGAAGCTGTATGAAAACGAGTTCGGTACGCCCGGCGGCGAACCCTACGGCAATCTGATTGGCGACTTCGAGTTCACGAACCATCCAGAGGACATCGATCTGCTGAACAAGGTCTCCAATGTAGCCGCGGCCGCCTTCTGCCCGTTCATCTCCGCCGCGTCGCCAACACTGTTCGGTTTCGACAACTGGACCGAGTTGACCAAACCACGTGATCTGGAGAAGATCTTCGACACGGTCGAGTACACCAAGTGGCGCTCGTTCCGGGAGAGCGACGATTCCCGGTTCGTGACCCTGACCATGCCCCGCGTGTTGGCCCGTTTGCCGTACGGTGCCAACACCAAGCCGGTCGAGGACTTCGACTTTGAGGAAGTCGCCGTGGGCGTGGGTGGTAAAGCCGTGCAGGTTCCGCACGATCAATACTGCTGGATGAACGCATCCTACGTGATGGGGACGAAACTCACGGATGCCTTTTCCAAGTACGGCTGGTGCACGGCGATCCGTGGCGCCGAAGGCGGCGGCAAAGTGGAAGGCTTGCCGGCCCACGTGTTCCAGAGCGACGACGGCGACATGGATCTCAAGTGCCCGACCGAGGTGGGCATCACGGATCGCCGCGAGGCAGAAATGAGCAAGTTGGGCTTCCTGCCGTTGTGCCACTACAAGAACACGGACTACGCGGTGTTCTTCGGGGCTCAGACCACCCAGAAACCCAAGAAGTACGACCGGCCGGAGGCCACGGCCAACGCGGCCATCTCGGCACGCTTGCCGTATATCATGGCTACATCCCGGTTTGCCCACTACTTGAAGGTCATCGCCCGCGACAAGATCGGGTCCTTCATGGAAGTCGAGGATTGCCAGGCTTGGCTCGACCGCTGGATCCACAACTACGTCAGTGCCGATCCAAAGCCCAGCGCGGATACCAAGGCCCGCTACCCATTGCGCGAAGCAAAGATCGAGGTGAAGGAGGTGCCCGGCGCGCCCGGCACGTACAACGCCATCGCTTGGCTCCGCCCCTGGTTGCAGTTGGAGGAACTGACCACCTCGTTACGTATGGTGGCGCGGATCCCGAAGATCGGCGGTTAGCGACTGTAATGAAGTAACTTGGCGAATCGGTGGTAGGACGGATTGGCAATTCGGCTCGAAACATCGGGCCGAAGTGCCAATCCGTCCTACGCTCAAACTACGGATTTGTTCTTTTCCAGCCGCTTAGTCGCTGTAACAAAATAAGTTGCTCGAATCGGGTGGTATGCCCTGAGATACGAAGGGCGAGTTGAGGCCGCAAACCACGCCCTTCGCTGCGCTCAGGGACGTGCCACCCAGTTGAAGACATGGTGAACTTATTTTGTTACAGCGACTTAGTGCCTTCTGCCACAATCAAAAGGCGAGAACTCATGACTCCCAGCGAACTGTATCAGGCGGGCCAGTTGACAGCGGCGATCGACGCTGGGCTGGCCGATGTCAAGAAACATCCGACCGACACAGCCCGCCGCGGGTTGCTCTGCGAACTGCTGTGCTTCGCCGGTGCCTGGGAGCGGGCGGATAAGCAGTTGGATACGATCGGCCAACAGGAGCCTCTGGCCATTCCCCGCATCAGCCTGCTCCGGCAGTTGATTCGGGCGGAGTTGGCGCGGCAACAGTTCTTCACCGAGGGCCGACTGCCGGAGTTCCTGGGCGAACCGACCCCGGTCCTGCGTCTGCAGCTACAGGCTTCGATCGCGTTGCGCGAGAATAATTCGGCTGAGGCAGCCGCGCTCCTGGCTCAGGCGGAAGCGCTACGCGTACCACCTCGCGGCGAGTGCGACGGTCAGCCGTTCGAAGGTTTTCGGGACCTGGACGATCTCTCGGCCAGCTTCTTCGAGGTGCTGACGAGCACGGGCAAGTACTACTGGATCCCCATCGAAACCGTGGAATTCGCCGAATTCCGGCCTCCGGAACGGCCCCGCGATCTGCTGTGGCGCCCGACCCACATGGTGGTGACCGACGGGCCGGATGGCGAGGTGTTCCTGCCTACGATCTACCCCTTGACGTTTGCCAACGGGGACGATCAGTTGCGACTTGGGCGCGGCACCGATTGGCGGGGCCAGGAAGGTGAACCAGTGCGCGGCGTGGGCCTCCGCATGTTCCTGGTGGGGGACCAGGAGAAGACCATCCTGGAACTGAAAGAATTCCGCGGAGCTGCAGCATCGGACCCTGTCGTGTGAGCGCCAGTTTTGCCGCCGTTGTAGGTCAGCCGTTCCAGGCTGACACTCGGTACGTGTCAGGCTGGAAAGCCTGACCTACTTGGTTGCGGCTCCGCCACATCACGGCAAAAGGAGGCAACTCGTCGATGTCGAATTGGGTCCGCCTCTGTGCCGTTGGCGACTGTCCTCCGGGAGAGGCCCGCGAGTTTGTGGCGGGCGACCGCGTCGTCGCCTTGTTCCACGTCGGCGACAGCTTTCACGTCTTGGACGGTATCTGCCCGCATCAGGGCGGCCCGTTGGGTCGGGGCCCGTTGACCGGCAGCGTGGTGACGTGTCCTTGGCACGGCTGGCAATTTGACGTTGGCTCTGGCCAGCACCAGGCCAACCGCACGCTGGTCCACCCACGGTTTGCCGTCCAGGTCCAGGGCGATGACGTCCTGGTCAATCTGGATTCATGATTCTCAAGGGCCGCAATTCTTCTTGCGTTTTTCGCACGGATGGCAGAGCCAGAGCACGGATGTTTTCCTTGTTCGGTCTTCATCCGTGCTCTGGCTCTGCCATCCGTGCGGACAAGAAACATGAGGAACGCAGACAGAACGCAGACAGGGAGTCAAGGCCACACTTTCGAACGGTCGGTGTCAGCCCCTTGATGACTTAAACGGGGTTAGAGAAGACGCGGCCCGTGGGTAGCGACGAACGTAATCACCATTGTCTTTCGTGGCTTGCCGTCGCGAACTTGCTGTGGGCTGTTGACCGGCACCCCCGAGGCGGCTAGCCTACGGCCTTGAGTATCCGGTGCGCGGCCACGCGCCGGGCTCAAATCGGTCTGTGAGGCGTCCGTGTCCAAACTGCCTTTCCACGGAACCCCGTAGGCTGGCCCACGGGAGGCCAGGTGGCTCGATAGCTGCTTGACCAGCCCCGATTTTCTGATCCTCACGGAATGCTTCAGCGGCGCAGCGCGCACAGGATGAAACAGGAACGATGGCGAAGGGGAAGACAGCGAATAGCACCGGTGCCAACCTGGGCTTCGAGGCCAAGCTGTGGGATGAAGAGGCTGGTGGCCACGCTGAATGAACAGTTCGCCGAATCGGCGAAACTGGAGAAGGCGATCCGCAACAATCTGAAAGGGCTGGGATATGGGCGTTGAGGCAGTCGCAATCTGCGACCACATCGGTCCCTTATGGATGGTTTGAGGTGGCAGTTTGCGACCTCAAGTTCGGACGGGCTTGGGATCACGGAAGGAATAACTGTCGGGTCTTCAATGTAGTCATCACGCTCCGCCGTGATGACATGTCGTCACGGCGGAGCGTGACGACTACTTTCTGTGTGACACCTATTGATTCGCCGGTCCTTGGTGGAGTTGAGGCGAGGTGGTCACAATTTGTGACCAGTTCACGGCAGATGCAGTCAGATGGAAGAGACGTCGTATGGCCGAGGCATCCTCGCTCATCCTGGTTGAAGAAATCGAGCCGCGCATTCTGTTGATGCGAGGCCAGAAGGTGATACTGGACGGGGACTTAGCGGAATTGTACGGCACGACGACCAAGAGGCTGAACCAACAGGTCAAGCGTAATCGTCATCGATTTCCAAACGACTTCATGTTCCAACTGACGGAGGAGGAGGCTGATTGTTTGAGGTCACAAAATGTGACCTCAAAAACCGGGCGTGGAGGCCGGCGCTATTTGCCCTATGCCTTCACGGAACACGGAGCGATCATGGCGGCCAGCGTGTTGAACACGCCGCGGGCGACCGACGTGAGCGTGTACGTGGTCCGGGCGTTCGTCCGCTTGCGCGAGGTGTTGGCCACCCACAAAGAGCTGGCTCACAAGCTGGCGGAGCTCGAACGTAAGGTGGCTGGCCATGACGAGGCGATCTGCTCACTGGTCGATGCCATCCGGCAACTGCTGGCTCCGCCCCCCGCACCAAAACGCCGGTCGATCGGGTTCCATGCCCAGGAGGCACGAAATGGATGATCGCTCGAAGTCTTGGAAAGGCGGGCAAGAGGGAAGCAATAGGCGGGGGTCACATCGCAACGTGAGAATACGGAAAGATCCTGCAAAGCTACGAGGACAGCTACCGAAGTTATTGTCGGGCGAGGTCCGTGCAAAGGACGCCGAACGAACCATCGAAAGGAACACATGAGCGAACTCAAGACGTGCTTCAAGCGGGTAGACTACGATCTGTCTGGCCTACTTCACTACATCGACATCGGCGACATCGGCCTGCCGGAGATCCAGCGGCCATTCGTGTGGTCCAACGCCAAGGTGAGGGACTTGTTCGATTCCATGTATCGTGGTTTTCCGGTGGGCTACCTGCTCTTCTGGGAGAACGCACAGAGCAATGGAGCGAAACAGATCGGCGTGACTGTCAAACAGCACACCGTGCCCTCGCGGCTGATCGTGGACGGTCAGCAGCGGCTCACGTCGCTTTACGCGGTCTTTCGGGGCCGCAAGGTGTTCGACGAGGATTACCGCGAACGGCAAATCGAGATTGCCTTTCGGCCTCGCGATGGGAAGTTCGAGGTGGCCGATGCTGCCATCCGCCGTGATGTCGAGTGGATTCCGAATATTTCGGAATTATGGGCGTCCGGTAAGTCCAGCTACCTGTTGGTGAAGGGCTTCCTGGAGGCAGTACGCAGCAAGGTTGAGCTGACGAGCGAAGAAGAAGAGCAGATCAGCCACAACCTGGACCGCCTCTTCGATCTACAGAAGTACCCGTTCACCGCGTTGGAGATCGCGCCGACCGTCGAAGAAGAACAGGTGGCAGACATCTTCGTGCGCATCAACAGCGAAGGCGTGAAGCTCAATCAGGCGGACTTCATCCTGACCCTGCTCTCCGTGTTCTGGGACGACGGACGGCACGCCCTTGAGCAGTTCTGCCGTGCTTCGCGTCAAGTGCCCGTCACGGGTGCCGGGCCGTCTCCGTTCAACCATTTCATCGAACCAGCTCCGGATCAACTTCTGCGGGTTTCGGTCGCGCTCGGGTTTGAACGCGGACGCTTGAAGAGCGTATATCAGGTCCTGCGTGGAAAGAACGTGGACACTGGTGAATTTTCCAACGAGCGGCGGGACTCACAGTTCAAAGTGCTGCAGGAGGCGCAGGCAGAAGTTCTCGACCTGACCCATTGGCACCAGTTCCTGAGCGCCCTTGTGGGGGCGGGCTACCGCAGCCGTGAGATGATCTCGTCGCAGAGCGCGTTGCTCTATGCCTATGCCTTCTACCTGATTGGCCACATTCGGTTCCAAGTGCCGGAGCACGTGCTGCAGAAGGCTATCGGCCGGTGGTTCTTCTTCTCTAGCCTGACAGGCCGCTACACCGGTTCTCCCGAGTCGGTGATGGACGGCGACCTTAACCGCCTCAAAGGCGTAAAGTGCGCAACCGAATTCGCCCACATAATCGACGACATCGTCGCGTCCGAGTTGACCAATGACTATTGGACGATCACTCTGCCGGCGAATCTCGATAGTTCCTCGGCGCGGAATCCGCAACTGTTCGCCTACGTGGCCGCCCAGAACCGCCTGGGCGCTCCCGTGCTGTTCTCGCATAAGAAGGTCGGGGAATTGATCGATCCGGCCTTGCAGACCAAGAAGAAGGCCCTGGAGCGTCATCATCTCTTCCCGCGGGCATGGCTGGAGAAAGAGGGGGTGAAGGATATGAAACTGATTAACCAGATGGCCAACTACGCATTGCTCGAATGGCCCGAAAACCTAGCGATCAGCGACGCGCCCCCATCCAAGTACGTGCCTGAAATCCAGGGCCGCTTCTCCGCCGCCAAGTGGGACACCATGCAGGAGCTACACGCCTTGCCTGACGGCTGGGAAAAGATGGACTATCCCGTGTTTCTCGATGAACGTCGCAAGTCGATGGCAGCAATCATCCGCCGAGGTTTCGACACGTTGAGGTAGCGAGCATGTCCGAGATTACCGAGTCGATTCTCGAAGAAGCCGCCCTGTCGTGGTTCTCGGAGTTGAGCTACGCGGTCCAGCATGGTCCTGCCCTCGCACCTGGTGAAGCGGCGGCCGAAGGCGAGTCCTTCGGCGACGTGGTGTTGATCCAGCGGCGACGAGATGCGATCGACCGGCTGAATCCCAAGATTCCGCATGAAGCCCGCGACGAGGCGTTGCGGAAAGTGGTGCGGCCCGATTCGCCATCGCTGGTGGGGAACAACCGCAAGTTCCAGGCGATGTTGCGGGATGCGGTCGAAGTGGAGTACCGGCGACGGGATGGAACTCTTGTCACCCTCCGTGACGCCCTGCTGCCGAAGCTGCTGTCGGGCGAGATCCGCGTCCCGGAGTCGCAGCAAATGGTGGGGAGGTGCGTTTAGGCATGGCGACTACCCCCGCACAGATCGACCGGTGGCGGCAGGCTCGATCGGAGCACGAACGGCTGGAGTTCAAGGAAGCCAAGGCCCAGTTCGACAACCGCAAGCTCTACGAATACTGCGTGGCTCTCGCCAATGAGGGCGGGGGTTACCTGCTGCTCGGTGTGGCAGACAAGCCGCCGCGCCCGGTGGTGGGCACGCAGGCGTTCAACGACCCCGTCGCGATGACAGAAAAGCTCTTCAACGCGATTGGCTTCCGCGTGGATATCGAAGAAGTCTCGCATCCCGACGGCAGGGTTCTCGTGTTTCACATTCCATCCCGGCCGCGTGGGACCGCTTATCACCTGGAGGGGAAGTACCTGATGCGGGCAGGTGGATCTCTGGTGGCGATGAGCGAAGATCAACTGCGACGAATCTTCGCGGAAGGTGAACCGGACTGGCTGGAAGAGCACACACAAGCGGGCATGGATGCGCAGCAGGTTGTCGACTTGCTCGACACCCAGGCGTTTTTCGAGCTACTGAAGTTGCCATACCCTACGGACCGCGCGGGCGTCATGGACCGATTGACGCACGAACGGCTGGTGGATGAGGCAGACGGCGCCTACGCGATACGGCGTCTGGGTGGCTTGTTGTTGGCGAAACGACTGGAGGATTTCCCCGATTTGGCTCGCAAAGCCGCCAGGGTCGTGGTCTATACGGGTACGTCAAAACTGGAAACGCGGCTGGATCAAACGGGCACGAAGGGGTATGCGGCGGGGTTCCAGGGACTGGTTGGGTTCGTGATGAATCAGTTGCCTCAGAACGAGGTGGTCGAGGATGCCATTCGCAAGGAGGTCAAACTGGTGCCCGATATCGTGATCCGCGAACTGGTGGCCAACGCGCTGATCCACCAAGACCTGACGATACCTGGAACGTCGGTGATGGTGGAGGTCTACTCCAACCGCGTCGAGATTTCCAACCCCGGCGAACCGGTCGTGCCGGTCGAACGCTTCATCGACGGGTACCAGTCCCGCAACGAGCGACTCGCCGACGTCATGCGGCGCATGGGTATCTGCGAGGAGAAGAGCAGCGGAATCGACAAGGTAGTGCGTGCGGCCGAGGTGTACCAACTGCCGGCGCCCGATTTCCACGCAGGATACCGACGTACCATCGTAACCATCTACGGTCCAAAGGACTTCGAGGCGATGGACCGGAACGACCGAATCCGAGCCTGCTATCAACACTGCGCACTGAAGTGGGTGATGACGGAACGAATGACCAATCAGTCCCTGCGCGAGCGGTTCACGCTCCCGGAAAGCAAGAGTGCTGTGATTTCCCAGATTATTGCGGCGACGATCGATGCGGGACTCATCAAACCGGATCAATCGGTAGGAAGCTCCAAAAAGTTCGCGAGATACCTTCCTTTCTGGGCGTGACTCTATTTAAGCCGTTGGCCTCTGACGCTGACTTGATCGCCGTAACTTATTGTCCACAAGCTAGTTGCTTATTTAAGCGTTAACCCGCGCCGACCGCTTCCGTCTACGAATCGACCCTCGAACCCGGGTCCGGTCAGAGTTCGCGGAACTCGCCTCCTTGGCGCCGCCCCACTAGCAGTCTTTCAATTCTGTTCCAGTTCTCTTGCGGCCACTTGGTGCTAGAACAGCCGGTTGACAATCTCCAGGGATTTCCCTTCGAGTTGCGCCGCGGGAAGCGTCAATTCGATTTGCACTTGACCCCTGGACGCGGAGACCTGCGTTTGCGTCAGCACCTGCCTGAGGGATTGCGGTGTCTTGGGGTCTTGAGCCTCGGCGAGCAGCGAACTCTGCAACGAGGTTTGAAGTTCGTCACCGGTCCGTGAGTCGCCGAGGTGGAACGTCCGCGTCAGGCAGATCTGGTCACCATACCGAAAACTCGCGGTTGTTCCGCGAACCATGTCGGCCAAGTGGCTGGGCACCTGCAGACCGTCTTTCAACACCGGGGCCGGCCCGCGGGCGGAGATCACCACGCTGGTGGCGGAGAGATCCGCGGCTTGCAGGTACGCACGCAACGGTTCCGCGATCCCGTGCGACCAGCGTCCCAAGACTTGACGCACCAATTCCGTCTCGCCGTTGATGACTACCTGAGGTTCCGGAAACGCAATCACCGTCGGTCCAAGGGAGTAAAGGGGCACACCGCCAATCGTCTCCAGCGGGCCGGCGGACTTCCTGCGGCTGCGGAACGGGTGCAAGTCCGCCACGACTTGGGCCTGCACGGCACGCGACAGTTGGTAGACCACCACCATCCCGGACCCGTCCGCTGCCCGGCCCGCGTTCACGCGTTCCACATCCTCGTCGCGCAACCCCGCATTGCGTAGGAACAGGCGGCAGCGCTCAACCAACATCAGGCCCGGCAGTTCCTCCGGCACTTTCTCCGGCCGTTTCTGCCGTGTCGAGGCAACACCGCTCGGCGGCAAATCACTCCACTTCAGCGAGACCACCAGATCACAGTCGCGCGGTAGATAGCGAGCCTGGGGTGGGCCAGAGGAACCCGATAACAGCCAGGTGCCTCCCACGGACAAGGCGATGGCCACCAGCACCGCGGCCACCACCGACAGCGCGAAACCTCGCCCTTTCGCGAGCGAGGGTTGCGCGGTCCGCTGGTACGCCGGTTGTACGCGAATGGCGCCCGACTTCTTCGCAGACGCTGAAGTCCTTCTCGCCGTCCGTGAGGTCTGCTTCGGAGGTTCAGCGATCGCCGTCGCGCAGTTCTCCCTGAACGGGACAAAGCCCGACGGCGGTGTATCCTGGGGATCAACCAATAGGTCGACATCCGAGTTGCCAACGGGCTGCTCCTCGGCGGCCTTGATTTCGTCGGAGTTCGATTCTTGCGTCGGCGGGGAGGGCGAGGCTCCTGCCGAGCCGCGCGTCGTCACCGGCTCGGCAGGAGC
>JAPLNJ010001104.1 GCA_026692885.1 Planctomycetota bacterium
CCCAGGAGAGAGCGTGCCCGCGATAGCCGCGAAGCGCCGCCCTGAGTGCTCTTCCGCCCCAAAGGGGCACAACATATCAGCCCAGGGCAGAGCGTAGCGGCGACAGCCGCGGAGCGCCGCCCTGGGTACAGTTTCGATTGCACACGGTAGCCCTGAAGGGGCGCGTACAGGTGCCACCGCGGTGTCGGACACGTTCTTGTTTCGTCTGTTTCGGGGCGGGAAATCCCCGCCCTTCTTGTAAGGACTGACGCTATATAACTAGACGCACGTACCCCTATTGCACCGTCCACAGTGAGGACGTTTCCAGACGAATTGTTTTCTCATACACCGCGACCACCCCGTTCATTAGCAACGCCTGGGGAAAGACCTGAGGCATCGACGTCGGCAGCATGTCCGCGTCCCAATCCTGGCCGAACAACGTGACGTTACGCTGGTACGTGCCGGAATTGGTCGCTTGCGTGTCTGGCTCGACCACTAAAACCCGATACCATTTGAACCTCGTCTTGTACACCGGCTGGTTGTTATAGTCCTTTGCTATCTCTTTGGCTGCCATCAGCATCACCCACTCGCCTTGGCCCAGCTTCAGGTCCACGGCGGGTCGGCCTGCACGCGTCTCCAAGACCAATTCTCCGTTGCCGTAGACCGTGGGCACGTTGACCAAGCGTTCATTTTCCGGTTCTTCGATACCGGGCGTACCGGCGGGTAATGTCATCTCCAAGTCGCGGCGATGGAAGACCACGATCGACAGCAGGTACAGATCGCTTAGATAACTCTCGGATGTATCTATATTGTTTGAATCTTTCGGCATCGGCGTCAACGTCGCCAGCCAGGAGAACCGGTCCCGAAATTTTGCATCGGCAACAGCGTGCGGTCGTCAGGCAGACTGACCGTCAAATCGTCCTGATACAGGAACGCCTGCTCCGCCTGCGCTCGCGTCATCCCAGAACCGCTTCCGGGCGCAGGCCGCAGGCTGATGCGGTCCATGCGTGGGTCGGCCGTCGACACCTGGGGAATGGACGGAAAGTAACCGGCGACAGCCGTGTAGGCACTCGGGGAGGCGACCAGAGTCGCGACGCACAATGGATCGACGCAGAACGACTTTGGGTACTTGGCCGTTTTGGATGAACTTGGATCAGTCACCGTCTTCACTCGATCGAACGGCTGGTATAGATTGGTCGAGGAATCGTACTGAGCCCACACATTCGGCTGCCGCATGAGTTGGACGTTGAACTGCCGAATGGCGCTGCGGCCCACGCGGTCTCCCATATCGGCGACGACGCCGTGGGCGACGCGGCTCCCGGCGACCGGCAGCAGCACCATGATCCCGAGCAGTCCCACCGCGACGATGCCGATCGAGAACAGCACCTCCAGGAGGCTCACACCACGGCGGCAGGTAGCTGAGATTTGAGATGCGAGATACGGGATTCTGAATGACATGTCAGCGTCCTCCAACCGTTTGTCCGGATTGCGCGAACTCGCGCGCCGCAGCCATCGAATCATCAAAATACACGACCGTCGGCGGGTTCGGACGGAGCTGCCATCCATTCTCTGCGGTCGTCACTCGACCAGCCTTGGGAGCGATCGAAACCCACAAAGTCGTGGGATCCGTGAGGTTCGTGTTGAAGTGCCACGGAGTCGAGACGATTGAATTCTGTGGTCTCGGACTGTTCGTGTCCTCGTTGGTTTGCTCAATTTTGCCAACCAGGAAATGCATCGTCTCGCTAGGGGTAACCGGCCTGCACAGACTATTCCAGATCCAGACCCGCTCCACCGAACCGTCGGGATTGAACATGACGGTGATGGGATCCGTGACGGGCGATGTCTTAAAGGTGTCATAAGCAGGGCTGGCAAGGTGTGATTTGTTGGCCAGGAAGCAGATGTCCGCCAGCCCATATCCGGAGCAACCCACATCGATCACCGCACCGGCCGGCAATTCCAACGGCATGCTACTTGACTTGATCGGACGCCGCGCGATCTGGTAAGAAAAGAGACCGTATGGCAAGGCGTACGCCAGCGATGGCGGCGGCGGCAGGGCTGGCGCCGGCGGCGGCGGCAGCGGTGGTGGCGGCGGGGCCGGCGACGGCAACGGTGGCGGTTGTGGGAAGGGCGTTGGTGGCGCTGGTACACCGGAGATGTCGATGTCCAGTGTCAAGGCGGGGCTTGGGACGGGAGGCGGGTACACGCTTTGCGAGATCGCAGTAATGGGATACCACGGCCCTTTGCATTCGAACTTAATTTGGTCGCCAACTTGAAGAAGCGGCTGCAGCGGCGATGTTTTGTTGGGATGGAATACCACCTTAGCGACAGCAGAACTGACTATGTACACGGTAGCGGTAGCCCCCACGACATCGCCCGCATACGGCGCCGGCATTTCCGCCAGGAACACCTGCTGCGCATAGGACGTCCCTGACTGCGCGTCGATCCAGACTCCGGCCGCTCGTCCGGTTTCCGCGGCCATCGCCTTGGCTAGGGCAAAGGCCGTGTTCAGTTGTCGCGAGGCCTCACGCAGTTTGCGTTCTTCCAGTCCGTTGCGCATCATCGGGACGGCCATCCCGATCAGGATCACCATTATCGCGACCACCACCAGCAATTCGGTCAGCGTCATGCCGGCGCGGCTTTGGAGTGCGGCGACCCGTCGCCGCTTTTCAGATGGCGCAGCGGTGGCTTGAGCCCTCGCCAGCGAGAGTCGTTTGGGAAAGCGGCGACAAGTCGCCGCACTCCAAAGGTGCGTGCCGTTCGATGGTGTGAGGTTTGGTGCGTACATCGGCTACTTCACCTCAAAGAAGTGGTTGGTGATGTTGTCCGTATAGCTGAAGATTCCATCCGCATCGACATCGAAGCACGTCCCTAGAGGCGCGTACTTCGGTGGGGTGATTTGGGGTGGAACCGGTGGATCCATTGGCAGAACTCGATACGGATCATTCGGCGGATTGAACAGCCCATAGTCCAGTCGCACCTTAGTGTCTGACATGACGTCATACTTGCCATCGACCCCCGCCGAGTAAATATAAGGGTACAGGGCGAACGTCCCCGGATAAATTCGCAGTGGATCAAACGGATCTGGAGACGTATTCGGGTCGCCGTTCATCAAGGTAGTGAGACCCGGCACGTCGTCCGACCCCCCCCACAGCCTCTCGGAGAAGTCGTCCACGGTTCCGCTGTTGTCATCGTCCGTTCCGGCGACACCCCACTGACCATCTGGACCAGGCAAGGCCACCAAACCCGGTGCCCAGCGCAGGAACTCAATTGGGTGCCCCCACGCATCCAAAATCTCTGGCATGCCGTCCTCATCCACGTCGCCGATCTCACCCGCTTGCAGAAAGTCCAAACCACTCGTTCCGTTCTCGTGAATCGCAGCGATAATCATGTACAAACATTCAGCACCCTGATAGGACGGCAGCCACTTGTCCGTGCTACTTGACTGGGAATTGCGATACCGGACGTTCCAGTAGTGTCTCGCCAGGGCCGGTAAGGGAAGAACATTGGGCGACGAGTACTGCGATGGCAACCAAGCGGGGGCGGGCGACGGGAAAAAGTCCAGCGGTCGAACCACATCCGTGATTCGATCCGGCATCTCCAAACGCATCAGCTCGCGAAGCGCATTGAGCCTCATTTGGGCAGCCACCCGCGGCGACGTCCCGTTAGGAATCGGAATGCGTATCGCCCGCGTGCGGTACGACTCCCAACGCGTCAGTAGCAACTGATTCAGCCTCTGAACCTGCGCCTTGGTACGGGCGATCTTGGCTTCCTGCGTGGCCTTGAAGAGCGCAAACAGAACTGTGCTGGCCAGGATGCTGATGATCATCACGACGGTCAGCAGTTCGACGAGCGTGAACGAAGTGCGCCACATCCTACGGGCGAGTGCAGCAGGGAGTTGACGCGCCCCGCTCGCCAGAATTCCGCTCGCAGTGGTGCCCACAGGCCTGGGATAATAACGCCGCGTGATCATGGCATGTGATCCTCGAGGATCTTCCCTTCACTGAAGTTCGTGATGTTGTCCCAGTCGCCGGGGACGTAAGTAAGTGAAGGATTGGTCGGAAAGGATTTGTAGACGGGCACAGTTGGCGGCGGGGTATTACCCTGAGTTGGCGATGGGTTACTACCGACGAGCGTGTTGCCGTAGTCACCATCCAAGCCGGCCGAAATGATCTGGAACGTCGTGGGGTTGCATCCTGTAGGGACGCCAGCGCTATTGTAGGGGCACAGATAGACCCATTTTTTCGGATTCGTATTGGCGTCGGATGAGTCGATTAGGTTCTGTCCGGTGCCCGGGTCGATGACGGCATAGGAAGAAGAGTACCTGATCGTGGTCGGGGGGGACGTAGTCGTGACGACTTGCCACCCGTAGGTGCGGCTGTCGAAGTACACGTAGGGCATGTCCTTGCCATCCTTCGGGACGTAACTGTACAAGCCGTCGTTGTCCGGATCCTTCAAGCGGCTTTCATCGAACGAGAATAGAATGTGCTTTTCCAACGTGCTACTTGTCAACGGCTTACGCGGATCGTTCTTCAGCTGGCTCAACCAAGACACCAATGCCTCGGCCTGATCGGGGACTCTGGTGTTGCCAGAACTGTCGACGAAAAACGCCGGAAGGTTCTCAGTGTGCCGGGGAAAAGCCTTTCGCAAGTGACGCACGACGATGTTATTCGAATCGAACAATTCGTTCCCTTTGCCGGTGGCTGGATTCCACGGCGTGTTCCACGCACCCCTCCACTGGACGCTAGAGAAATCCGGCGGGTAGTCGCCGAACTTCATCTTGTAGGCCTCCACCGCCTGATGCAGGCTGCTGAGCTCCTGCGCGATGCGGTTGTTCTTGGCCGCACTGACGGCCGAACGGATGGCGGGTAACAGGATCGCGGCCAGGATGGCGATGATGGCCATCACCACCAGCATCTCGACCAGGGTAAAACTGCGCTGACAAATTCGCTTGTGCGTGGTCATAAACAACTCCTTAAACTACACAGATCCGTTGCCGGGGACCGCGGCGACCGACCCTGATCTGGGCACTGCCGTTGACCGCGGTCCCCGGTCAACTGCATCCGCTGGTGCGGCACTTGCTCGCAGGTCAATCGAATCTGCGACGCATTTCTTCGCTAGAGATCCCGCCCTCGGTCCGAGCACGTGCGCGCGAGCGTTCGATCAAATCGAGAAACTGTCGATTCGTGCTCAGCGAAATGGTTTCCATGTCCGCGTTTTCGATCGCCACGAGGGCGGCAACAGGCTGTCCGTGGTTTGTCACAATGACCGGCCCGCCGTCGATGTCTTCTGCGTACTCGCCCAGAGTTGCCGTTGCGTCATCCTTCTCGATAACCTTCATGGTCGCTCGTGGGGACCCCTCACCCCTAACCCCTCTCCCCGGGATACCGGGGCGAGGGGACTGATTTACGCCCCTCACCCCTGAGTACAGAGGCGAGGGGGACTGATTCACGCCAAGCCTTGAATCAAGCTCACCAACGGCATGAACAACGAGATCACGATGAACCCGACCGCACCACCTAGGACGCAGATGATGATCGGCTCCATCAAGGCCATCAGACTGTCGGTCAACGTTTTGACTTCGTCGTCGTACGTGTCGGCGACTTTGTACAACATCGTGTCCAATTCGCCCGTCTCCTCGCCCACGTCCACCATGTTCACAACCAAGTCGTCCACCACCCGGCTCTTGATCTTCGTGATGTACATCAGAGAACATAACCCGCCCGCACCGCCGGCAATGTACACGCCCAGACCGGCCAAGTTGGGCAGCATCATCAACAAGATCCCGGGCAACGCACCGGCGAAGAACCAAAAGCCCAGGCAGACCGGATGGAAGCCCAGCGTCGAATACTGCTTCAACGGCTTGGCGAATGGTTCACCGCCGCGGATGGCTTCCGCGACTTTCGAATACAATCGCTCGAACACCGCATTGCCCGAGGTGTCGCGGGTGATCTGCAGGCCTTCCAGAATCGGCACACCACTGGCGACCAGCGTGCCCAGCGTCCGCGTGGTGCGGGCCATGATGTTCTTTTCCAGCAGGTTGCCGAGAATCGGCAGCTTCAGGACGAACATGTCCCAACCGATCCGGCCGTGCCGGAATTTTCGCACCAATTTGATCGCCAACCAGACGACCACGGGGATCAGCGGGATCAGGTACCAGGAATTGACCACCCACTTGGAAACCGCCATCAAGATCACAGTCGCTTCGGGCAGTTTCAGCTTGAATTCGTCGAACATCTTCTGAAACACGGGCACAATCTTCAACATGATAAAGGTCAGAATGGCGACCGCCACGGTGATGACCACCGCCGGGTAGATCATCGCGCCTTTGACCTTGCGTTTCAGTTCCTCGGCCCGTTCCATGAAGTCGGACAGACGTTGGAGAATGATTTCCAAGGCACCACCCGCCTCGCCGGCCTTGATCATGTTGACGTACAACCGGTTGAAGACCTTCGGGCACTTGGCCATGCCTTCCGACAGCGTGGCCCCACCTTCAATCTCCTCGATCGTGTCCTGCAGCGCGAACTTCAGCTTGCCCGGCTTGGCATTGCCTTCGAGAATCCTCAAGCTCCGCACGATCGGCAGGCCGGCGTCCTGGAGAATTGACAACTGGCGAGTGAACGTGCAGATGTGCTTCGTGCCGCCACCCCCGATGGCGAAGCCGCGTTTCTTTTTCTTGCCGCCTTTGCCGGCCGCCGCCTCTTTGGCTTTCTTGACCGTGATCTTGGTGACAAAATAGCCCATCTGACGGATCGTCGTCTGGGCCTCTTCCTCGCTCGGGGCATCGATCACATCATTGATCTCGTTCCCCTTCGCGTCCATCGCCTCGAATTGATAGGTCGGCATGGCGAACTCCCAGTTGTCAGTTGTCAGTTGTCAGTTGTCAGTTGTCAGTTGTCAGTTGTCAGTTGTCAGTTGTCAGTTGTCAGTTGTCAGTTGTCAGTTGTCAGTTGTCAGTTGTCAGTTGTCAGTTGTCAGTTGTCAGTTGTC
>JAPLNJ010001105.1 GCA_026692885.1 Planctomycetota bacterium
CGGGACTGCTCTCACCGACTTACGTCGGGAGCTTCTCGGACGGAATCAGCTAGCAGTGACGGCATCTTGCAGCGTTACGATCAACGCCCGACCTTGACTTGCAGCAATACGAGGATGAGCCCAGCCGAAGCCACCAGGCTAATCCGCCATCCCTTAGTTCCCGGACCGCTGTGTCCGTAACTGCTCGTACATCGCCAGCGCCGCGGGAAAGGGAGCCAGGGCTCGTTCGAAGATGCCGAGCGTGTAGGCGATCGTCAGGCCGTAGTTGGCGATGGGCACGCCGGCGCGTCGGCACTTCAGGATTCGCGACAGCATCTCCCGTCGATTGTGGACGCAGCCCCCGCAATGCACGACCAGGTCGAGGCCCACCAGATCGTCGGGGAAATCGTGTCCTTGGTAATGCGTGAACTGCAAATCGCCGCCCACAAACTGCCGTAGCCAGCGAGGGATCTTCACCCGGCCGATGTCGTCCCCGATCGGATGATGGCTGCAGGCCTCGCAAATCATGACCTTGTCGCCGGGGTGGAGCTCGTCGATGGCCAACGCCCCCCGCACGAATTCCACCAGATCGCCTTTGTGCCGGGCGAAGAGGATGGAGAACGACGTCATCTTCACCGAGCGAGGGGTGTCGGCCGCGACTTTCAAGAAGGCCTGCGAGTCAGTCACCACCAAGGCCGGCGGGCGTTTCAGACGATCCACGCCTCCATGTCGATCGGGACGACCAGGACCACCAACTCGCCGGGCGCCACCAAGTCGCCCACGATGCTCGGCGGATTCAGCAGTTCGGGCGGAGCCGTCTGGATCAGGGCCTCGCGCAGATCAAGGAGGCCGGCCCCCGTGGTCGCGACGGTCTCGACCGCGAGGATCTTGGCCGCCGCCAATCGTGCGAGTTGTTCCGGGGTCGGACCGGCGAGATCGGCCTTGTTAAAGACCACGATTACCGGTGTCTGGCGCTCCTGCAATTCTGTGAGCAACGACGCCTCGAACTCCCCCCACTCGCCCTGCGGGCAGACGACGATGGCCACATCGGTGCGGTCCAGGACGCCGCGCGTTTTGGCCACGCGCAGCTCGCCCAGCGCACCGCTGTCGTCGATGCCGGCCGTGTCGATGAACAGCACCGGGCCGAGCGGCAGCAATTCCATCGGCTTCTCGACCGGATCGGTGGTCGTGCCGGCGATGTCCGAGACGATTGAGACTTCTTGACGCGTCAGCGCGTTCAACAGGGCACTCTTGCCTGCGTTGCGCCGGCCGAATAGGCCGATGTGGAGCCGATTACCTTTGGGTGTGCTGCGCATGATTTGAATCCAAATACAAGGATGATCTCGCGCAGAGACGCAAGAACATGGCGAAAAACCCATTTGAACATACACCCGAGACCGATGCGAAGGATCGGGCGGGGGGCAGTCATTCAACACCATCCAGGACAGAAACCACCGCTCCGGTCCATTCGCTGCTTCGTCGCCTACGCTTGGGCATTACCTCGCGATCTTTGGAAGACTTCGCGTGTGTAAGCACCAACGATCGCTTTACGCAAGGCGTTCGATTGAATCAGGAACTGGTCAAAGTCACGAAAGTTGTCGGGACGAAGATGTAATTGCCCTTCGCCGACGTTTCCGCGGTGCTGCCCCCTTGAGTAGTGCCGATTGTTCTCAACTTCGTATGACGACTGCACCCAATACCTGATTGTGTCTCGCCAAACGGCGATCCATACGAAGACATCGCAACACGCCGGTTTGATTTGCTGGAAGTTCATCCAAAATGATTTCTGTGAATCAGAGGCGAGCGCCTTCACATAAAGCGGTGCGTCAAGATCAGCATCAACCGCACGTGAAGCCTTCACTTCTAGCCGGATCGCGTCAAGTAAGAAATCATACTGGCCGGAATAATCCGGGTCGCGTTTCTTAGACGGCTTTTGAAGGTCTGGAATCAGTTCCTTGAGGTGGCCCTGCGCCCAAGATTCGCCAAATGTTCGAGGCGCGCTGATTTCGAAAATGTATAGAAACATGTTCCGAGCCAAGTAATCGTCGCGCAACTCGTAGTAGGCATCCAAGCCCAAGACGTTCGCCGCCAACAAGTGCGAAATGATAAACTCGTACTCGTTGAACGGATAGACAGAAATTAGGTCCTCAAGCCTCGCGCGGATTGCCTCCGCATCGGGCAGTTGATTCAAGAGTTCCTGCAGTTGTGCTTGAAGGTGTTCCACGGATTGCCGCCCCTATCGTCAGAAGAGAAGTTTCTGAGGCATCCTTGAGGCGTCTTCAGACGCATCGCCAATCGGCGAATCCGCAAATGACGGAACCTCGTCTTCAAAGGGATGCCCATTTTGCCAGCCTTCATGTCCGGTCTTCCGGAAACGTTCGAGGCGACGGATGCAGATCTCTGCGTAAATTGGGTCGACGTCTGCTGTGATGCATCGGCGACCAAGTTTCTCGGCCGCCAAGAGAGTCGCACCGGAATGGGCAAAGAAGTCAACGACAACGTCGTTGACTAGGGAGCTTGCACCAATAATTCGTTCAATGCACTTGAGAGGCTTCTGAGCGTAGCACCCAGAGACGTTTTCGTCCATGCGATAGAACACTTGCTGGATATCCACCCAGACATTTCCTGCCCTAATGTTGTCAGAGTTGCTGCGCTCGAGATTCTCGGTCTTCTTCCCGTTCACTACCTTGTAGTAACCACGAAGGATCTTGGGGATGTCAGTGTATTCTGCATCTACGTTGAAGATCGGCGACCCCTTCGTGTAGTAGAGCAATTCCTGCCGAATGGCCATCCAGTTCTTTTGGGTTCCGTATCCGCGCTGATTACGCATCGTGATAAAACTGCGGGCCTTGTACGGTTCATCCCGCATCATCAGCATGAAGTCCGGCAGCGGCTGAAAGCCATCATTTTGGTCTGCGCCGAGCCAAATGTAGAGCGAGGCATGGGGAGCCAGGATCTTGGTTGTGTTGCGCACCCACTGTCGGCACCAATGGATGAACTCTTCAACCGATCGCAAATCGAACGCGATGAGATTGTAGGGGGGGTCATGAATTGCGAGCGTCGGTGATTCACGGCCAACGAGGTCGACGATTTCCGTAGTATCGGCGGCGTCTCGACATGCGATACGATGCCGACATTCAGGGTCATGCCAAATGTCGCCATGTTTCAGGCGACAGAACGGAAGCAATTGATTTCGAAGCTCCCGATTATTGTCCAATCGCGGCAGTGGGTTGTTCTTCATGTTTCATCCTTGACTTCGCCCAAATATCCCATTCTAGCGAGTGGGGCAGCTCGGCAAAAGCGGGGCCGATGTGGGGCCAATGACAGCCCGTAGCGACGAATTACGGCTTCTTCCTCTGCGTCTCTGCGTCTCCTCGCGAGTTCCCTCCGTCCAGCTTGTCTTGTCCCGATCCTAGCCGCGTCACGGCCTCGGGCGAGACGGCCTGCTCGAACTGCGATTCCGTAAGCAAGCCGCGTTCGAGCACGATCTGTCGGATGGATTTGCCCTCCGCCTTCGCTGCCTGGGCGACCGCCTCGGCGGCTTCGTAGCCGATCCGCTCCACCAGCGCGGTCACGGTGGCCGTGGCCGTGTCGACGGCGTTCCGGCAGCGCTGTTCGTCGGCTATGATCCCGCTGACACAACGGCGTTCGAAGATTCGGCAAGCGTTGCGGGCCAGGTCGAGGCTGGTGAGCAGGCTGTCGGCCACCAGCGGCAGGAACTGGTTCAGTTCTAGATTGCCGAGCGAGCAGGCATTCATCAGCGCCTGGTCGTGGGCCGCGATTGCTAGGGCGGCCTGCCCTACGGCTTCGGGAATCACCGGGTTGACTTTGCCGGGCATAATCGAGGACCCTGCTTGGCGCGGCGGCAGTCGAATTTCGCCCAGACCGACACACGGCCCGGACGACAACAGACGCAAGTCGTTGCTCACCTTGAGCAGATTGCTTGCCAGCGCCCGTACGATGCCGCTGACCTCGACGAAGACGTCGACGTTTTGCGTGGCGTCGATCAGGTTCTCGGCGCGGGCCAGTCCCAGTCCCGTGACCTGCTGCAGTTGATCGACCACGCGGAAGATGAACTGCCGCGGCGCGCCCAGGCCGGTGCCGATCGCGGTGCCGCCGAGATTCACGACCCGCAGTCGTTCTTCGCACTTATAGATCCGCCAACGGTCACGGGCGAAGGCTTCGGCAAAGGCACCCATCGAACGGCCGAGCGTCGTGAGCACCGCGTCCTGCAGTTGGGTACGTCCGACTTTGACCACGTGCGCCAAGGCGTGCTCCTGACGCTGGAACGCTTCGACCAAGACCACGACGTCTCGTTGGAGCAGTCGTAACTGATGAATCGCCGCGACTTTCAGCGCGGTGGGAAACGTGTCGTTGGTCGACTGGTGCAGATTCACGTCGTCGATCGGGTGGATCGCCTGGTAGTCGCCCAGCGGACGTCCGCACAACTGCAAGGCGCGGTTGGCGATGACCTCATTCACGTTCATGTTCGTCGAGGTGCCGGCGCCGCCTTGCAGGGCATCGACGATCACCTGCTCGTCCAGAAGCCCGTCGGCCAACTCCTGGCAAGCCGCTTCGATCGCCGCAAATTTCGCCGGCTCCCACCAGCCCAGATCATGGTTCGTGCGGGCGCAGGCCAGCTTGACCTGGCCGTAGCCATGCACCAGGTGGCGGCTGACCGGCCGACCGCTGAGCGGAAAATTCTCCACCGCCCGCAGGGTGTGAATGCCATACAGCACGTCGGCCGGGACAGGCAATTCGCCCAGCAAGTCGGATTCGGTGCGAAAGGCGTCAGGCATAGTCTCGTAGGTCAGCCTTTCTAGCCTGACATCCGTCAGGCAGGAGTCAGGCTGGAAAGCCTGACCTACATGGCGGGCGGGCAACGCCTTTAGTAGTACAGATCCCGCTCGTCGGTGGTTTCAATCTGCTGCAAACGCCGCCGCAGCTCCTGCGTGTCGGCGTTGTCCGGTAGTTTGGCCACTTCCTGCCGGATCAGACGCTCGCCGATCTCGCGCGTGGCGGGCGAGGCGTAATCCTGCAGGTACTCCTTCAGCGTCGTCAGGGCATTGGGCGTACACAACCGCTGGATAAATCCGGGGATCGCGAACTCCATGAACTGCTCGCCCGTCCGGCCCAGCCGATAGCACGCGGTGCAGAAGCTGGGGATGTACCCGTCGACCAGCAGCTGGCGGATGACTTCGTCCAGCGTGCGCACGTCGCCCAGTTCGAACTGCTCCCGCTCGCGCACCTGCTGCTGGGCGTCGCCCGCTTCGGTGTAGGCCCCCAACTCGATGCGGCTGCCAGCGTCGATCTGGGACACGCCGAACCCCAGCAGCTCTTCGCGCAGTCCGGCCGGCTCGCGTGCCGTCAGAATCATCCCGGTGTACGGGACACTAAGTCGCAAGATGGCCACCACGCGTTTGAAATCCGCATCGGCGACGCACCACCGCTCCTCCATCCGGACACCGGACGCCGGACGCAGCCGTGGAAAACTGATTGTATGTGGCCCGCAGTTGAATTTGTCCATCAGGTGCCGGGCGTGTGTGACCAATCCCAGGACTTCAAACCGCCAGTCGTACAGTCCGAACAAGGCCCCCACGCCCACGTCGTCGCAGCCGCTTTCATAAGCCCGGTCCAACGCATCCAACCGCCACAGGTAGTCCGACTTGGGCGTGCCCCAGGGGTGCATCTGGGCATACGTCGCGTGATGGTACGTCTCCTGGAAGATCTGGTAGGTCCCGATGCCGGCCTCCTTGACCGTTTTGAACCCGTCGTGATCCAGCGGCGCGGCGTTGATGTTCACCCGGCGAATCTCGCCGTGGCCATCCTTGACCGAGTACACGGTCCGCACCGCTTCGGCCATGAACTCCGGCGTGTACAGCGGGTGCTCGCCAAACACCAGGATCAGTCGTTTGTGGCCGCTCCGCTCCAAAGCGGCAACTTGAGAACGAATTTCGACCGCGTTCAGCGAGCGGCGGACCGCTTCCACATTGGCCTGGCGGAACCCGCAGTAGGCACAGTCGTTCACACACTCGTTGCCGATATACAGCGGCGCGAAGAAGACGATCCGATTGCCATACACGTCACGTTTCAGTTGCCGCGCCGCGGCGAAGATCGACTCGACCAGTTCCGGGTCCGTCGTGTTCACCAGAACCGCGCATTCGGCGACGGTCAGCGGCTCCTTGGACAGACTCTTCGCGATCGTCTCACACACCTGGCCGAAATCCACCGGCTGGCCGAGCAGTCCCCGCAGGTAGTCGTCGTCGATGAAGTCGTGGGCCTCGCGGCTCAGCTTTTTGTTCGCGTCAGTCGTCACAGTCACGGTAACAGTCTCCCCTAGCCCTGGTACTCCGGGGAGAGGGGTCGGGGGTCAGGGGCCTTCATCAGCAGGAACACAACCTACTTGATACCCCCGCGGGTTCTTGCCGTCAAGGAGTTACACGGGTCGATACGTACGGTAGAATGCGCCGCCAAGGACATCCGTGCTCTGGCTCTGCCATCCGTGCGGGAAACAAAACCCCGAAGATTCGAACAATCACAGTGGTTTCCAGTTCGGTAGCCGAACTCGTGAGAGTTCAGGGGTTTGGCGAAAACACCTGAATTCTCACGAATTCAGCTACGCCAATTCGCAACGCCGCTACGAACTTTCGTCCATCGTCCTTTGTCCTTATGAACCAATCACCCCTGCCATCAATAGCTACCTACACCGAGCGTCTGCCCCAGGTGCAACGGGTCTTCCGGCTGTACCAGGACCACGTCGAAATTCAGGCGAAGTGGACGATTGGCAAGGAGTACCAGGCGTCGGTGAAACTTGCTGATCTCAAGCCGCAGGTGCAACGCTTCTTTGTGCGGAACCGCTGGTTCAAGCGATCGATCCTGATCGGTTCGCTGGCGGTCGCGGCGGCCGTGGTGTTCACGCAAGGCGACTATCCTGAGTGGCTGCAACGCAACGTGCAGTTCTGCTGGGCCATCGCTGCCGGCTGTGGTGGGATGGCGTGCGTCACTTTCCGCAGGCAGCAGTTCGCCCGCTTCGCGCGGCGCGATGGTCAGCCGGGCCTCGACGTCTGTTCCGCCGGCCCCGACCGTGCCCGCTTTGACGAGTTCGTCGAACAGCTTCGGAATCGTATCCCTAGATCGCAAACGCTTGCGGGCGTATCCGGGCACCGCACCTATTGAGTCCTAGGTTGCCAAGGGAAAACGAGAGACCGAGGATTGGGAGGGCGACGCTCCTGCGGAGCTGCGAATCGTTTCTGACGGCCCACTCTGGCTCGGCAGGAGCCTCGCCCTAGGCTGCTCCAAAGTTGGTCTTGACTGCGGAAAATGAACGGGTGCGTCAGGGTACAAATTGTTTCGCTCTAGGACGAATGTTTGTAGTGGAATCGGCAGTTAAACACAGGGACGTAGCCCCTTGGACAGGGGCTCCCGC
>JAPLNJ010001106.1 GCA_026692885.1 Planctomycetota bacterium
GCACTCCCACCGACTCACGTCGGGAGCTTCTCGAACAGAAGCAGCTAGCAGTGACTGCATTTCACACCGTTACGATCAATGCATCGGCGTCCAAAGTTGGCGTCTCGTGCCGCGCGACAATCGGTGAGTTCCGCCGAAAGAGCGATGCTCCCCTTCCGTTGAGTGCGGTGCCTTGTCACCTCCCTGTCAATCTAGCGATTTACCGTTTTCGAGTCGTGATCCGGTCGCGTGCCAGCTACCGGCTGTGGTGCGGAGGCAGCCGAGCGCCTCGTATACGGTCGTCTTTCGACGCGTCTCAGGTCGGCCCTACGTCTATTGGGAACACGCGTCGGTCGATGTGGCCGACGCCTTTTGGCGCAAGGTTCTTGCACGCGTCGGCGGGGACGACGGACACGCGCAAAGCAAATCCACCTGCGAGAAATGGTCACCCGCATGCCAGACCGCGTTTGCCATCGTTTTGACTGCGCGCCGCGATGCTGTCCCGCGGACCTCCCGCGTCCGACTCGCGACACACCGCAATGTACCTGGGTCTGTCAGACCCAATCGCGCTGGGGCCTTGTCAGGAACTGCCTCGGTGGACGCCACCGCCGCGTGTTCGTTGGTCCGTCGTCGTTCCCGCAAGTCTCTAGCGTTCTGGCACGCCTCACAGTACCCTGCCGCACAAGGAGCTTCGGCGCGATGACCGCTTTCCGCAGGATGCGCAGCACCAGGAAACGATCTGTCCCCGCCTTATCCGAAATTGGACACCCCCGAACAGTAAACAGTCAGTGTCCCTCCAAAAACCGCCCCCGGGATCAACGAAATCACGGCAGTTACGAGACGGGACAGCGCCACGTGTCACGCATAAACGACACTTTACAACCATGACCACAAAACACTCAGCCATTTACGTCCGCGTGTCCAGCAAACAGCAGGACCACGCCAGCCAGATGCCCGACCTGGAACGATGGGTGGCGGCGCAGGGCGGCGCGGTCGTTTGGTTCCGGGACAAGTTCACGGGAAGGTCAATGGACCGCCCCGGCATGGACAAACTGCTGGGCGAGCTACGGGCGGGCAAGGTCGAGCGGATCGTAGTTTGGCGACTGGACCGGCTCGGCAGGACAACCAAGGGGCTTTGCCAGTTGTTTGACGAGTTGGGCGAACGCAAGGTCGATCTGGTTTCCTTGAAGGACGGCTTTTCGCTGGCGTCCCCTGCGGGTCGGCTCCATGCTCGGATTCTGGCGTCAGTCGCGGAGTACGAAACCGAAGTCCGTGCCGAGCGTGTAGCTGCCGGTCAAGCCGTTGCTCGGAAGAAGGGGAAGAAGTGGGGCGGGAGCAAGAAGGGCTGGCGGTGGAAAGTCACGGACGATCAGCTTGCCGCCATCCACGAAATGCGCGCCGCCGGAAGACCAGTTGCCCAAATCGCGCGGGTCAGGCATCAGGCGATCACTTGGTTGACCCGGCACAATGGCATGGCCGATGCCGAACTTCAACTCATCACCGGCCACAGTCGCCGCGAAACTTTGGCGATCTATCAACACATCGCCCTCGACGGCGATTTGGAGCGAAAATATCAAGCGGCGATGAAAGAAGTGGATTTGTGATTCAGTGGGAAAACCCGCCCACGGCTTCGCCGTGGGCGGGTTGTTCGGAGGGTGTGACCATGTGCGAAATCTTTGAACTCATCAGGCGGCTGCTGGCCCTCGCCTCTTCGCAGCCACCTTGGTTGGCCCGTCACCGCCAACAGCAGGCAGATCAGCGGAACGTCAACCAGAACGAGCTACCCGAACCGTGGCGATTTGATGAGAAAAAACCGTGGCCAGACTGCTGGAGGTGGGACGAGCCGGAAACGTGAGGCGAGTTGGAATGTACTGAGTTGGAGCAACCGCTAACAACAAGGAGAAACATTATGGGGAAAACGATGACGTTGGCGGCGGCGATTGTGGTCGGTGGGACTCTTCTTGGCGGATTTACCGAATGGCTGGCCCGACGTGACGAAGGGACGAAGGGTTGGTGTTTCCCGACCGTCCACCGCTAAAGGGCATGATCCGTATAAACGCATTCCTCGGCACGGACGCCCAACGCAAGGCGTTGCACGTCAAGCCAGCCAAGAAGCCCAAGTCGTTCGCCCCGACCGTTTGCAAGGTCAAGGAAATCGTGCCGAACAAGTTCGTCGCCAAGATTAAACCGGCGCCGGTTTCGTTCCCGCCAACAACTTCTCAAGGGTCGCAGGGGCCACCGGCTTGACCAGGTGGTGATTGAAACCCGCTTCCTGCGACCGCCGCTTGTCCTCATCTTGGCCCCAGCCAGTCTGGGCGATGATGACAATCTTTTCGCCCCACGGCTGTTGTCGGATGCGTCGGCAGGCTTCGTAGCCGTTCAACTTCGGCATCCCGATGTCTAGCAAGATCACGTCGGGCCGGAACGTCGCCGCCATGTCCACCGCTTGCATCCCGTCATTGGCCGTGCGAACGTCATTGCCCATGATCTCGAGTATCATCGCCAAGCTGGTAGCCGAGTCTTGATTGTCGTCGGCAACTAAAATTCGACATTGACCAGTCGGGCAGACCGACTCGCCCTTTTCGGTCGATGGATTGACTTCCCGAAACACCGTCAATACCACTGGCAAACGCACGACGAACTCGCTGCCCTTGCCGTCGCCTTCGCTGCGGGCCTCCACGCTCCCGCCGTGCATCTCGACCAACCGCTTCACCAGCGTCAGGCCGATGCCCAAGCCGCCCTGTGTTTTCTCCAATGACCGATCAACCTGGATGAACATCTCGAAGATTTTGGGCAACATATCGGGCGAGATGCCGACTCCGGTATCCTTGACGCTCACTACAACATCGCTGCCCTGACATTCGACGGCCAGCCGGATACGACCGCCACGCTCGCTGTACTTGGCGGCGTTGTTCAGGAGGTTGGTGAACACCTGTCCGAGTCGGGTCACGTCGGCGTCCACGAACACCGGCTCGGGCGGCAGGCTGACCGTGAGTTCGTGGCCGCTTGCTTCGATTAGCGGGCGGCTGGTTTCCACGGCGTTGTTCAACACCGCCGCCAGTTCGACCCGCTCCTTGCGAAGTTCCAGTTTGTCCCGGCTGATGCGGCTCACATCGAGCAAGTCGTCCACCAAATGTACCATCTGCCCAAGTTGCCGCTCCATCATGGTGAGGGTCTTCCCGACCGCCTCCCCGTTGTCGCCCGTTAACCGCATGATTTGCAGGCCGTTGCGGAGCGGGGCCAGCGGGTTGCGGAGTTCGTGGGCCAATGTCGCCAGAAACTCATCCTTGCGGCGGTCGGCATCGGACAACTCGGCGGCAACCTGACGCAACTCGTTCTCCATCCGCCGCCGCTCGGTGATGTCCCTTATGATTCTGGAAGCGCTAATCACTCGCCCCCGTTCATCACGGACGGGCGAGATGGTCACAGAGACGGTGATGAGTTGGCCGTCATTCAGCCGCCGCTCGATGTCAAATGGTTCGATCCGCTCACCGGCTCGGATGCGGGCAAGGATATGTTCTTCCTCGTCCCTCCGCTCGGCGGGGATGATGAGCGTGATTGGACGCCCCACCGCCTGCTCTGCGGTGAAACCGAATAACCGCTCGGCGGCGGCGTTCCAAGTCAGGATGGTCCCGTCCAACGACTTGCTGATGATAGCGTCCTCCGATGACTCCACGATGGAGGACACCAAGCGTGCAGCATCGAGAAGCCGTGCGGTCAGCTGCTCGGCCCGTCGTCGCTCGGTCACGTCACGAAAGACCAGCACACACCCGCAGATCTCTCCGTCCTTGCATTGTATCGGGGCGGCACTGTCATCAATGGGCCGCTCCGTGCCGTCTTTGGCGACGACGACGGTGTGGTTCGCCAGCCCGACGATCACGCCTTCCTTCAACGCCCTCATCGCCGGGTTCTCGACCGGCTGGCGGGTGTCCTCATTCACGATGTGGAACACGGTGTCGAGGGGCTGGCCCATCGCCCCGGCGTTCGTCCATCCGGTCAAGGACTCGGCCACGGCGTTCATGTTGGTAATGCGGCCCTCGGTGTCGGTCGAGATGACCCCATCCCCGATGCTGGCGAGCGTGGTCCGAAGCCGCTCTGCCTGCTCCGCTACTTGCGACAAAGCCTTTCGCAACTGATCGAAAAGGCTGATGCTGACTACGCCAACGACAGCGTACATGACGAGGCCGACTTGGTACTCGATTTGTTCGACAGCGAACGAGTAATGGGGCTGGAGGACGAAGTACGCCACGGCTGCTGATCCGACGATCAATGCCAGCAACGCCGGGCCTCTGCCGCTATGCCAAGAAACAAAGAGAATGGCGGCGAACAGCGTGGCGAAGGGGATGCGGTCGCCCAGCAACGGCTCAAGCAACAGACGGATCGCCACCGCAGTAGCAACGGCGGCAAGAGCCACAAGGTAGGAAGCGACCGGGCCACGCACAGTTACCCCCCCCGGTGAGCTGGTCGTTTGTTCATTATCGCCCCTTTTGTATCAGCATCCCCTTGTTCCGCTCGCAAGTTGGAGTTCACGCTATTCTACTGAGCGGGTCGGCTGACAGATAGGGTCAGTACCTTTCTCGCCTTACCGACCCCGGTTCTTCCCGGCGTTCATTTCGGGTGTACAACCGACTTTATGGCTATACTCTAAAATACGACAAATAGATTGCTACCCTACTTGACATGACCCGGCCATCCAGAATGAAGCCAGACGACAAGGGAAAACCATGATCCATGACCATCGCCGCGTACGTCAGAGTTTCCAGCGGGCGTAGCTCGCAAATCTCGCCGGTGCTGTATGCGAATTCGCACGAAATGACTTCTATCCGACCTTCCAGCCGCCTGCATTTTGCCGGTTTCGCCAAACTATGAGGCGATTTAAGTCGTTGGCTGGATTAGTGATAATCGCATAACCCGATAGCCGACAAGGAGATACAAAAACAGTGCGAATTGTCCTCCGGAGCCGAAGGGCTCCCCTTCCTGCTTCGAGGTCGCCAACACAACCATGACCCCGGCTCCTTCGGTTGGTATTGTGGTAAATGGACGACGACTCGTTTGACGCGTGGGTCCCATCGACTCGCCCGTTCGTTTGGCAGAATCAGTTAACTCCTATCTGGCTACCTTGAGTTCGCCCCAGATGCACCGACGCTCGAAAGTTTTTGCGCGCTCTGGTCACATCCACCCGGAGCACTTAGGGGTCCGGAGCTGCGGGCTCGTCGCGCCATCATTCTGACGACAGCTCTCCAGAGCCTACACGCCGTCGTCCTGTGCGTGTGGACGTGCGCGTCGGTCCGACATACTGACGTTGCGTAGACGCGGCGAAACCAGCCGTTCCACAAGCGTTGCTTTGATCGCACAGCCAGCCGACCGCAAGCCACACCCCGCAACTCCATCCCAGCCTCGTCTGTGCCAACGTCCAGCGATCATCACGCAGTAGCAACCACGGCCTTGGGCTAGATCATCGCCAACTTCAACAACGCAGTCTACCCCCGCCCCAATCGAAAACGATTCTGCCCGACCATCGACGGAGGAAGAATCTGGTGGCGACGAGGCGATTGGGGAGGACGACGATGACGAAGCGTACGGCGAACCAAGTCACGAAGGTAACCTGCCTCGGCGTGTCGGACCGCCGCTGGGATCCTGCGGATCAACAGAAAAGACCGAACCGCTCAGTAGACCGATGGTAATTCGCCTCGCTGGCGTCGAGCAAACCAGGATTCTTTGAGACCTTCGTTTCGGTGGTTGTATGGCGGACTCAGCTTGTTCAGGTTGGGAAGGTCCTTTGGGAATCCGACAAGTTGCAGGTACAGATCGGCATCCGTCTTCTCGGCGAGAGCCACAATCCGTATCCACATGGTCCGCCACATCTTCAGCCGTGGTGAATTCAGATCAAGCTGTCGGATCAAACACCGCGTTTCGGGGGCCGAGGCGTAAAGCGATCCGTCCGGCTGAACGGCAACGTTCTCCGAATGCAGTAGGTTGAACGGGTCGCCCACGGCTTGGTCGTGCTTGACGGAGTTGCAGCGGCGGCAAGCATAGACCAGATTGAGATAGTCGAGCCGTCGCCGGCGATTGACCGACTGCGGCTCGAAGTGATCGAGATCAAATTCGCCCGTGACATGCCCCCACGTTTCAGGCAGTAGACGCAACGAAAATCAAACTCGTCGCGAAGCCACGGGCGGTAGCTTTCGTATGACGCATACCCCGACGGGCCGTGGCGTCGCTGTCTGCGTTGGTCGGGGTAATCGAAGATCAACTAGGTTCCTCCTCGGCGGCCAGTTCCAGCAACTTCCGATGCAACGCCTTCGCGCCCTCCATCGGCACGTTCGCTTCCGATTCAAGGTGTTCACGCATGCTGCCGGTCAAACCCGCCAACTCAATTCTCTCGGCTGGCCCCAGGGTTTCCTGAATCTCCTTATCGATCAACTCGAATCGCCGCTGATTCAAACTCGAGTTCCACTCGATGGAACGTGGACGTTGTTCGAGCAAGACGCGTCCGACCGTCTCCGCAATCACTTCGCTGTCGATGCCAGAGTCGAGGAAGGTTTCGAACATCGCTCGGATTGCGGTGATCCCGCAGTCGAGATCGCTTGCGTCCGAGGGGAGGCTACGACTCATGTCGAGAAAGTGGAGTTCGAAATGTTTGACATACAGTCGAACCCACTCGCTCGCACGCTCTGAAATAGAGTCCCTGGGGGATCACCACGTTATCCAAGGCTACGTGCCGAATCTCTCCTTCCTGCTTCTTCGAGTTCCAGAAATCGACCGGCCGGCCCTCGAACGTGGATTTGACCCAGGCGAACATGATGCCGTGTTGGTGCAGGTGGTCGGGCGGCATGGCATCGGTGAGCATCCGTTTCTGCGGATCGAACACCGGATGGATGAATCCGCTGCGGGCGAAATAGGGCTGTTCGGGATCGGCCGACGGCAAGACGCCCGCATGGTACTGCAGCACAGACAGGGGCCCGACTTTCAGCAGCACCCGGCCGTCGGCCTGCATGGCGGTGACCGGATTCTCAACGGCGCCCGTCGCTCGTGCAGCTGCCGCCAAACGATAGCGTCGTGACTGGCCAGCCGCCAATCGCTCGCCGATCATCCACACCAGACGCGGCGACGTTCCGGCAACAACCTGGACGGGCACAGGCTGCTGGGTATCAAGGCAGATCAACTCCAGTGGCGTGTTACGAGGCAAATCGGCGGGCAAGTCGGCTTCGACCGGCACTGCCTCCCGATCACAGGCTCCGGCCTGCACTTCCAGCACGACGGCAGCTTGGGCCGCGAGTCCTCCAACTACTCCCAGTACGAGGCACAAGGCACAGCCAGTCACAACGATTGTTTTCATGGCGACGTTGTTCCGATGACAAGAATCTGTCCGGCATAGAACGACATACCTTCAGGCAGTTGCTTCACGCTCAGGATGGCGGTGTGTTCGCCGGGGGGTTGTTCGGGCAGATAGAAGAAGCGGGCATAGCGTCGCTGGCTTTCCGTCTGCGGGCGTTTGATTGTGATCGGTACTTGGGCATGGTCTATGGTCACCTCAATTTCCATGCCGCTCCCCTGCGGGATGTCGCTGAAGCCGATGGTCGTACCGTTCCATGAGAATTGGTTTCATGAATGTGCTCCGTCTTTTGGTTCAGTAGTAACTTCTTCAACGCGGCTGTCGCTCAGGAACGACCGCAAAATAACTTCGGCATTTGCGTTTCGGCCCCTCACCCCGACCCTCTCCCCGGAGTACCGGGGCGAGGGAGTTGTTTTTTCGGCCGTGCCTTGCGGCACCTTGACGCCGGGTGTGGCGAGGCGGACGCGGTAGAGGCCACTATTTCGAGGTGGAGTTCAAGAGGGCAGTTACTTGAGGGATGATCTGCGCGGCGAAGATCGCATGCCCCCGGTCATTGGGATGCAAGCCACCCATCAAACCATTTTTCGCCGCCAGGGTCTTCGCCACTGCCGGCCCCAGGTCGATGATGACGACCTTGCTGTCCGCCGGATGATTCGTCTTATGGATCGCGACCGCTTCCTTCAATTCCTTGGCGTAATACTGGCCAAACGGGATGATCAGGATGATCTGGGCATCGGGCGCACTCTTGCGCAGCGCCGCCAGACTCTGGATGATGCTGGCGAAAGTGTCACTCGGGTTGGATCTGTGCAACGAGTCGTTTGTCCCGTAATTGATCATGATCAGCGACGGTTCCTGGCCGGTTTGGCCATAAGCGCTGATCTGCCCGCGGGAATCGAGCAGGGAATGGCGGTTCCCGTCGATCTTGTTCCAGCGGCTCACCGCATCCTCATATTGCCCGCCCCTGCCGTTGCTGGAATTCGTGATGACATAATAACCAGGAACGTCACCCGGAGGATTGTCGCCCTTGTTGATCCAACCACTCCAGCCACAGGCGTTGACGCAGTACTCGTATCCCTGCGTCTGAATCGCCTGTCCCACCAGATGGGAGTAGGCCGACAGCTCAGTAGCTCCAGACCCCTCGGTGATGCTGTCGCCGATGATCAACGCCCATTTTGATTCCGGTGTGACAGGGAGCGGCTTGCTCGCGGCATCGACTTGAAGGCCGGTGACCCGGAGCACGTTCAATCCGCTTATTCCCTCGCTGCCCCAGCGCTCCTTCTGCTCCGACCAATGCAGGTAGACCCTTAACTCGTGTCTTCCAGCGCCCGCGATATCCCCGATGACGACTTCGTTCGTGCAGGGGATTTTGGACTTCCAGACCCCATCGATGTTGTACGCCAGAAGCGGCGGTTGGAATTTGGGGGAATAGCTGGACGTGTCCAAGATGATGTTCGCCTGAGGTGTGTCGCGCTTGGTTTCCCACGCGACCCTGAAATACGCGTATGGGTTCCAGGTTTGGCGAAAACCTTTTCCGGCACGCCCCTCATCACCGGTCCAATTGCCCGGCGAGAAGACAAACGCCGGCGAGTCGACGGGGATCGTGATCGTGTCGGCGGCGTTCAGCGCGGCCAGCGATACCAACAGCAGGGCAATGCAGGTTAGCAGTAGAATGTGTTTCATGGCGGTGTCAGTGATTGGTTGTAGTGGCATTCAGAAGCTGCACGATGGTTCCTCCTACGGCCACTCGTCGGTGCGGAACGGCGCTGCGGGCAGGCCGGCTTTGTTGAAGAGGTTGCAGCCGAAGGGGACGTTCACCCAAGCGTAGCGGGCCGCCACCGGCTTGGCTATCCCTGGGCTACTTATGACGATCATGTCGCCCTCAATCCTGGCCTCGGCTGGGACAAACTTCTTGTCTTCCCCCGCGATGGTGAAGTGCTTGAGCGGTCCGCCATCGTTGACCACCAACCCGTCGCCCGTGTGCGTAAACTTAATTCGGATGCTGGCGCCATCGACGGTAGCGGATTGAAACAATGGCCCCGATGATTCGCCGCTGCGACCGTAGGTCGACACCAGCGCGAGCCGCGCGAGCCGCTGGCCGATGGGTTCTTTAATCGGCCCGTGCACGTCCTTGTCGCCGACGTCGATGGCGATGGCCATGCCGGTGTTGGGCAGTGTCAAGGCACGGGCCTGCGCCTCCCGAATGAGCGGCGAACCGTTCGGCAATTGAACGAAGTAGAACGGGAAATCGCCCAATCCCCAATGCACCCGCCAGTCGGTAATCATCACCTGGAAGATCTTGTCGTAGGACACCGGCACGCCTGCCCCGCTTTCGCCTTGAAACCAGATGGCACCCTTGATGGCATACGGAATCAGCGGGGCGATCATGCTTTGGAACAGGATGGAAGGCGTCTTGCTGCCGACGTTCCGTTGGCTGAGTTCCGTCTCGACTTGTGCTTTAGCCTCCGGCAGGCTGTCCAGGGCGTCCTTGCTCGTCCACGTCGCTACTCCTGTGCCGCCCCAGGAACTGTGCAGCAGGCCGATGGGCACCTTCAGTTCCTGGTGCAGCTTCCGCCCGAAGAAATAGCCGACGGCCGTGAAGTCCTTCACCGTCTCCGGCGAACAGACAACCCAACTCCCGGTCACATCCGGGAGCGGTTCCTTGGCGGCCTTGTGCGCGACACCGAAATGTCGGATGTGCGGAAAGTCAGCCGCGGCCACTTCCTGTTCCCAGTTCAACAGCGGCGGCTGGGGCGGACGCGGGCCGAGTTGGCGTTCCATGTTCGACTGACCACCACAAACCCACACGTCACCGACCAGCACATCCTTCATCACCAGGCTGTTCACCTTCAACGGACGCGGCTCGGTGCTGGCAGCCAGTGGATCGAGCTTCACCAGCCACCTGCCGGCAGGATCGGCCTTAGCCGTCTTTTTCTGGCCGGCAAATTCGACGGTGACAGCATCGCCCGGCCCGGCCCAGCCCCAGATTGGTATCGGAGCGTCACGCTGAAGAATGGCATGGTCACTAAAAACAGATGCCAGCTTCGGTTCCGCCGCGTGCAGGACGGCCAGCGGAGCCAGCAGCAGGACAGTGGTGATGGCGATGCGGATGCCCAAGTCCAGTGCCCGCCGCACCGTGGCTTCGAGATTGGCCTGCTTGTCGGCTGGGATTCCGTCGAGTGGCATATCCTGCCACTGGTACTGGTAACGCATCCCGCCGCACGTAAGCACGGGCATCGAAAGTTCGGTTCGGCCAAATCGTCGGTAGAGCATAGCGGTCATGTTCCGTTTCCCTGGTTACCGTCACCAATTCACCTGCGCAGCATCGGCGACGTATTTCGCCCGGGCCGATTCGGGGAGAAATCGGTCCTGAATGAGCCGATCGACAACCTCGGCCATTTTCCGGCGGTAATTATCGGGCGTGCCATAGCGACGGGTCAAGTCGGCAGGTTCCAGCGGTGTGGCCTTGGGGGCCTCGGCGTTGCCGCCTCTGGGGAAGACTCGCTGCGTGCCGACGAGTTGGTTCTGCACGCTGGCCACGGGCTGGGTCTCGCCCAATACCGCGATGGGGTAGATGCGATCGACCAACTCGTGGGTGAGAATGGTTTGCGGAGCCACGGCATGCTGCTGGATTGTATTCGACCAGACGTAATCCGATGTGTACTCGTACCTCTGGCGATTGGGATTCACGCCCGCGAAGGAAGCCCAGTGGTCGCACGTCGGACTTTTGGCCCACGTGGCGTGGCCGCGGGCTTCGAGCCGATGGCCCATCCGTTGCTCTGCATGACGCTTGGCCTGGACGAGCAAGTCGGTGAGACCGTCCTGCAAAAATCGGTAGTAATGGGCGCGGAACAAGGCTGTCTGCCGGATCTCTTGTGGCGAAGGACCGAAGACGTGCATGATGCCCTGGGTGGCACTCAAATCGATCGCGCAGTCTTCTTGGCCGTAGGCAAAATAGATCAGGTACTTGGCAAAATCGGCGTCCCTCGCTCCGAATCGTTTGGCGAATTGGTCGGCGAATCTCGGACTCACGTAGCGCACAGCGAACTGCCCGTGGTCGTGATGGCGGTTACCGCTACCTCGACATCACGCCCCGCGCTCACGATCCGGGCGTACTGTTGGTAGAAGGTTCGCTTACCTTCGAGCGGGACATGAAGCTGGAGTTCCTCAACGTCTTCAGCATCTTTCACTCCAGTCAACCCGGCGAAGGAGATCACTATGCCATGGTGACCCCGGAGACGAATGTGGCCGGGATGGTCGCGGGCGAGCCGTTCAACGCTACAGGAAAGATGGTCTCGGGCAGCTACGGCTGCGTTTTCCCGTCGTTGTGGGGTTCTGCCGGGCTGATGGCGCTCGACGATGGCTACGTGATGAATCTCTACGCTAAGGCTCCCAGCGTGCATCTGGGCGTGCAACGGGCCGACATGCCGCGTTAGGTCAAGGCAGGAGAGACCTTGCGTTATCGTTACGTTCTCATGCACGGCCGAACCGGAGAGCGTCCGAATACGGCCGATTGGGAGCGATTCGCCCGGGCGATGGGCCTTCGGGGCCAGCCCGCCTACGAATTGAAGGACGTCAAGGCGGGTCAGGTAAAGGGCCAGCGATTCCTATTGGAGCTGGCTCCGGCTGAAAGTGCCTTCGTGGGAACGGTGACGGGCGCCGATCTGCCGATCCGCTTGCCGGTTCGTGTGGCCGAGATGAACCCCAACTGGACGTTCGGCTGGTTTGATTTGGAGCGCAAGGAGTGGCATCCTAGCGCGATCGACCGCGACATCCGGCAGGGCTATTTCACGCTCGACGCACGGCGCGGGAACCACCGCCTGTTTGCGGGACATCCCGTGCTGGCCGACAACGACGACGTGCGGATCGCGGTCTTTTCGGATGGCAAGTCCGAGGTTTGCGCGACGCTGAACAACGCGGGCGACGGACCGCTCACGCTCACGGTCCGCCTAAACCCGACGCTGGGTGTCAGCGCGCCGGTGCTACTCGACTTGGCCCCTGGCCAACTCAAGGAAGTGAAGTTCGCCTGGGGACAGAAGCCGTAAGGGAAGGAATCTCGTGATGAACACCATGATCGCACTTTGGCTCTCCATCGTTCCCTGGTCAGTGGCTCCGGGGTCCAGTGGAGCCACTCCGGTACGCCTCGCCCCGTTCGAGCAAGTTGCCAGCGGAGCCTGGCAAGTCCGATGCTGGGCAGATCGGCCGTTTGTCTTCCTGAGTTACGGCGACTGGGGCAAGCCCCGAGGCCCCGCAGGCTGGGCACTCGGCTAGAATGACCAATCGTGGGTTGCCTACGAGCAGAAGAATTTCATACAGTGCCGAGGGACCAAACCGTGAATCGGCTGCTCATGTTTGTCGGAATGGCCGTAGGCGGTTACGTTGGCTGGTGGGCTGGCGACTGCATGGGTTTCGGGCTGATGGGGTCATTCCTGGTCAGTTCGCTTGGCGGTATGGTCGGAATCTACGTGGCATGGCGGGTGCTGACAAACTATCTGGGTTGAAGAAGAGCGATGCCCCGAATCCGTGGTGGTGAAGGGGCGAAATGGAAGAGCTACCGGCGCGAAGGAGACTCACTTGAAATCATGGGCTTGGCTTGCAGGCTGGATTTTTGCCGCATCGATGACGACGCACGCACAGGTTCAGGGTGCGCTGGGACAGTCCGGTGGCGGCGAGGTTAAGAAGTTTACGTTCGAAAACGACCATGCCTTGGCCGACTGGACGATAACCGGCAAGGTTTTCATCGATGGAGCCAAGCACCGCGAAGGGCATGGCGGATCAATGAAGGTTGATCCGGGCGGACAGGCCGTGCTCAGGGTCGCCAAGACGGATGGTGCGGGCAAGGTCGAAATATGGGTCTACGACGACTGCACCAAACCGCAGAACGCCAAGGCATCCCGCGTCGGCCCACGATGGGGCTTGATCCAGGGCGACGGCAGGGTGCTGGTCGTGGGCGTGCTCTACGCCAACTATCTCGGCGGTGACGAAGGCTACACCGCCTCGGCCTGCGACAGCAAGAAATGGTTCGACGAACTGGTCTGGCTTGGTACCATACGCGCCCCGGCCGGGTGGCACAAGTGGACCTTCAACTTCGACCCTACCAGGGGTGTTCAGATTTTCCATAACGACCGCGACCTGCGATTCGACGCGATCAAGGCGGGCCTCAAGGGTTTCAACGGGGTGGCCGTCTGGGGCGACGCGGGCAAGGGCAACGAGCAAACGATCTGGATCGACGAGGTGCGAGTGTCCGACTTGGGCCCGGTGAAATCGGTGCCTACGGCGCCCAAGAAAGTCGCCGGGCCGGACCCCTGGGCAAACCCTGCGGGCCAGCAGGTGCCCCTCTACACCAAGGACAAGCCCCCGACCACGCCCAAGCTTTCCGACTTGCCGCTCAAGCAAAGCGTCTCGCAGTACGGTATTACCTGGACGTTCGCCAAGCCCATGCCTGTGGGACAATTCGTCAATGGCGACTGGTACGTGGTCGGCCAGGCGACGGTGACGGCCATCGAGCCCAAGCCGCTCTACGGCAAGGAAATCCCCGAAGAACAACTCGACCACCTGGACCTGGAACGCGATGTTGGGGTGCGGGTCCGCAACGGTTTCATGCTCAACCCGCCCGCGGAGATGAAAGTCGCCTACGACAGCGGCGTGCGGAACTGGTTCGAACCGGGGCTCATCCAGAAGCTGCCCGTGACCATGCAAGGCGGCGCTGCGCTCGTCTCGACGATCAGTATGCCCAAGAACTTGGTGCTCCACGCCCAATTGCGGAACGAAATCGAGCGTGGCGTGGACGACAGCAGTCCGATTCGCACAGCCGCGGTCCTGACTTGCGTGGGTGAACCGCAGCCGCCGGACGCCTTTCGCCCGGCTTTTTGCAACCGCAAGGCTAGGATTTACCTTGCCCGCAACCTCAGACGCGAATTGCTGCCGACCGTCGCGGCGACCAAAAGCATTCCCAAGGTCGAGGAGTATTGCCGCTTCACCCAGCGGCCCTGGGTCGGAACCTGTTTTTTCGGCTTCGAAGAGCCTGTGGAGAACATGCCGCAATACGGTCTGGAGTATGGCCGTGTCGTGGGCATCTCCGCCCTGCTGTTGTGCACCGACCTGAAGCCCGACCAGAAGGAGCCGCTGTTGGTGAATTACGTGCAGATCGGCATTGACTTAGGCGGCCTAGTTCGCGCTGGCCATCCCGGCTGGACGGGTTGGGGTGGCCACGGCAGCGGGCGCAAGTTGCCCATCGTCGTGGCCGGAATCCTCTTGGGCGATGAGCAGCTGGCCAACATCAACAAGAGCTTCTCTAAGGCCAGCTTCGGCGAGGACGAGCAGACCGCGTACGGCGATTGTTGGACGGGGGCCAAGGTGGTCTTCGCCGGGCACTCGGGGATCGACGCGGCGACTGGCGTAGGCCGCGATCACGGGCGAGGCAACGCCTGGGGACCCTATGAGCACATGCCCCCTGCGGAGTGGCAGGACGGCCAGAACACCAGCGAATCCTACCGCCGGTGCTGCACGAGCGTCGGCTGGGTCGCGCAGGTCCTGGCCCTCAGGCTCATGCACGCTGAGCAGGCCTGGGGGCACGACGCCTTCTTCGCTTATGTCGACCGTTGGATGTACGAGGACGACGCGGCCTTCGTCAAAACGATCAAGGCAGCGACCGGCAGGGACCACGACAAAGAATGGGCGCGACAAGGTCAGGCGTGGGACGCGTTCGTCAACGAGATGTGGGCCAAACATCGCCCCAAACTGGATGCGCCCACAGACGGCTGGAAGCAGAAGCGGCTGGAAGCAGAAGCACGACGACAGCTACTACCGCGCCGCCGCCAAAAAGCGGTGGGGTGTGCAGGTTGTGTGCGGTGCGCCGGCAAACATAGTCCGGGTGCTGCTCCAGAAAACCGCGGACGAGGGCGACATCGGCCGCGGGCAAGGCAGGCCGCCATCCCGGGAAGTACGGCATCGAGGTCAGTGCCGGACTGGTCCACAAGGTGAAAATCGAAGCCGCGAAGGACACGAGTGGGGTCAGGCGGCAGACGGCGGCGATTGCCGAGCCGCACCCGAAGGCACGCGTGGTGCGGAAAACCACCGCACGACGGCCACAGAAGAAGTGACATATCGGCAGCCAGCCTGCTTGGGAGAGCATGACCTATGAACCAGGACGAGGAACACCTCCGGCTGCTGTCGATCTTCCACTATGTGGTCGGCGGAATGACTGCCCTGTTCGCCTGCATTCCGTGCATCCACTTGGCCCTGGGAATCGGCCTGGTCTGCGGGGCATTTCCGGTTCAGCCGGGCCATCAAGGTCCGCCGCCTTTTCTGGGCTGGCTATTCATCGGCATCGCAGCGGTGCTCATTCTTGTTGGTTGGACGCTGGCCATCTCGATATTCTTTGCGGGGCGATTGCTTGCCCGGCGGTCACGCTACAGGTACTGCTTTGTGGTGGCTGCCATCGAGTGCATCCTGATGCCGCACGGGACCATCCTCGGAGTTCTTACGATCATCGTCCTGGCCCGGCCATCGGTCAAAGCCTTGTTCCAACCGGGGGACGCATAGCTCCCCTGCGACTGACATGCCTGCCCTCGCCCGACCGCAACAAAGATCACTTCAACTTCGGCAACGAATTCCTTTTTGTCCACGCGAAGTCCGGCATTCCGACTTTCAATCCCGTCCCCTCAATCGTGTTGCCATCGGACGATAACGTGGCGGTATCGAGGCGATTAGTCGTGGATGCTCCCAGGAGCCAAGTCCAAGCTGGCTTCGGCCTACATCCCGATCTGGTAGAATGGCGACGCCACGCCACGGAGCCCTGGGATACCACCGCTGCCTCCGGCCGGCGATTCCTCCAACTAGTCATCTGACTGGTCGGAACCACGAACGAGAAAGAACTCCGCATCATCATCTGGGTCGTTATGGGCGTCCGATGTCTTGCACGGCGGGCCGGCATGGAAGTCAAGTTTTCCTTCTTGGTCCAAGTCATCGGCGAGATACGGTTCGGGCTTACGGGATTTTAAGCCGGGTCGGCCGCGGTGCGGATTTGGGCTTTTCTCCACGGCGGCCGTGGGTGTATCGTCGAGCATGTCTGGAGACCTTTCCTAAACTTCGTCTCCGGCAATGGCTGACGATCTGGCGACGTCAGCCAAGCCGCTGCGGCCACAAACCGCGGCGGCTTTTTTTTTGGCCGGAGGTGTGCAACGCGAACGTCATGTCGCGTTGATCACTTATCTTTGGGCCGGGGCACGTCGGCTGTGAGTCGCTTTGCTTCGTCGACGACGACCCGTCTGGCGAACTCCGCCATGCTGACGTCTTTCATCGCTGCGGCGACACGGATCGCGTAGTGCTCCTCTTCCGTCACGAAGATTCTCAGTGGACGCGAGGCGTCTGCCGTTTGGTTCTCTTTCTTCTTGGCCATGTTCATGGGTCCTTTCCGAATTGCTCGAATCATCAATGTCTTACGGGTTCAATGTATCAAATAGGTCTAACAGACCCAATAGCACCATTAGCACTTGTGCTTTGTCAACGCCTCGCGTCGGATGTTCAGAGTTGCGTGGCCGGCGAGGATGCAGTCCCGGTTCAGCCAGGGGAAACGCACAAATCCAGATTTGGATGGTCCACCGCAACGAGCGTGCGGCGAATCGACGAGAGGCTCTCCGGGCAGACGGAGTGCACTGTGGAAGTGCCTGTCCGTCAGGGCGACCGCCGCCAAGAGCCACGACGTTGGGCCGCTACGATGTCGGGTGTGGCCTTGGCAAAGGGGACTGGTCCGTGCCAACGAGAATGGAGCGGTCGTCGACAGGCTGGGCGGCAACCGCCAGAGCGGGACGACGCTGATCTGCCAGGGTGACGCTCTGGAGGCATGTAGTCGGGTGCGTCTCAATGGCCCCGTCTACTTGCTCTCATCGGCAGCCGAGTCCGCCGACCGCCTGGACCACCGCCGCACAGTCTCGGTTGAGACATTGAGTTCCTTGGCGATGTGCGTGATCTTGAAGCCTTGAAGCCGCAACTGCTGAATGCGGCGAATGGTCCCCTGGCTAATGTTCGGTCCACCCTTGACGGTTTCTTCGGGGAACGGGTCCTTAACCGTCGCCCACAGCGGTCGCAGCCGCTCGCCCACGCGATCAATCGCCTCGAACACCTTGGCGAACGGCCGATTGGTATACACGTCCAGGAGTCCATCCGACTTGACCGGCGTGCCGTGGCACAAAAACACGCCAGCGACTTCCCCATCGGCCTCGTTACGGATCAGGGTCGAAGCCGTCTTACGCAACTTGTTGTAGCTCAGTTTGCGGAACTTCGGGTGGTCCTTCCTGACTTGCTCAACGAGTCGGTCCCAACTGTTCGGAATCTGGGCGTTTGAGTGATCTCGTTTCGTGGGGGAATCGTACCGTTGCCCCTTACGCGTCACGAGAAGCGTCGTGACTTCCGGGGCGACCGTGATCTTGTCTCGCTGGCGGAGCCACCATTCCACGGCCCTCACGGTTTCGGGCCACAACTTCCACTCGCCGTAGACGCCTGTCTTGTGGCGAATGGCGTCGGCAATCGCGAGCGTTGTTTCGTCCCAGACCGGCCGTTCCCCGCATGGATCTTCGTCCGGCAGGCCGACCGTAAGCACCATCATCCCCTGGTCGACGGCCTTGCCTGTTGCAGGGGATCGAATCGACACAGGCACCAACTGTGGCTTTGATCCCTTGCGTTCACGGTTGGCGTACACGCTCTTTTCCCGCTGCCAACGGCTTGTCACCTGCTCCCAGAGTTCCTCCAGCCGCAGATTCGCGACGGTCGCCTTGGATTCGTCCCGTCCGAGGTAGAACTTCTGCTGAGCGTAGCCGGCCTCCGTCCGCTTACAGCCCAGGTTGCGGAAGAAGAGGCCGTTGGAGGCCCTGCCGAGTTCCTTTTTCTTTGCCATCGCCGTGAGTCCCAAGAAAGTGGATTCCTATGTCTGATGGCCTTCATTTTACGCCTGAAATCAGACATATCCAGGCCATAATCAGACACGAAATCAGACAAGCGTAAGGACTTACGACTTTTCGATGAATCTCGACTTCGCATAACTCAAGAAATGAACAAGGCTTGCGACTTTCGTCGCAAGCCTTGTTAGTGGAGGCGGCGGGAATCGAACCCGCGTCCCGAGACACATCCGTGTCGGCTTCTACGTGCATAGTCGGTTGATTAGTGTCGTCCGCGGCTCCCCATCCGACACGGGCTACCACGGACCATTCGAGGACAGTTTTTTAGCCGTCAGCGTACTCGACGTGACCGACGGCGAGCCGGATTTGACAACCGACTTTTGGGCCTCCCCGGCAAAAGCCCGCAATCGGAGCTACCAATGCTTAGGCAGCCAAGACGAGGTTTTCCTCGGCATTTGAAATTGACGGTCAGCTTTTAACGTGGCCCACTGACCAACCACGGCACGCGACTAACACTTCAAGTTATCCGGTCGAATCCAATTCGCCCCCTTAGGAAGTTGGTGTGCATGAGGGAGTTGACAGGGAAAATTGCCCCCTGAACTGCTCCCACCTCCGTTCATCATATCGAATTCAGACCGTTTGCAACAGGCTACTTGCCCGCACTGTATAATCTCGGCGGAATTGTCGATTGGGAATAGTCTCCAGGAGCAGAATCATGGCCGAGTGGATCGAAGTTGGAAAAAAAGCCCCCGCATTCACGCTGGCGGCCGATGATGGCAGCCAGGTCAAGCTGGCTGATCTCCAAGGGCGCCCCGTGGTCCTGTACTTCTACCCCAAGGACGATACGCCGGGCTGCACCAAGGAAGCGTGTGCCTTTCGCGATCGCAAGGTGGAACTGGAGAAACTGGGCGCCACGGTGTTTGGCGTCAGCCCCGACACGGTCGAGAGCCATGTCAAGTTCCGCGACAAGTTCGAGCTGAACTTCCGACTGCTGGCGGATCGCGATCACGCGCTGGCGGAGAAGTACGGGGCGTGGCGGGAAAAGAACATGTACGGCAAGAAGACGATGGGCATTCAGCGGTCGACGTATCTGATCGATATCGAGGGCCGGGTTGCGAGAGTCTGGCAGCGCGTGCAGGTCGACGGCCACGACGAAGACGTGTTGGCGGCGTTGAAGGAACTTGGCGCCCCGTGAAGTGATCGACAGATTGGGCGAGGGGCAAGGGGAAATTGCTCGCGTAGTTGCTCGCCACGGCCTTGCTCGGAACAATGGAAACGCAATGCAAATTCAACCCTACTTATTCTTCGATGGCTGTTGCGACGAGGCGATCGATTTCTACCGCAGCACGCTCGGCGCCGAGGTGACGATGCGCATGCGATTCAAGGACGGCCCAGACCCAGGTTCACCCGGCACCGAGGACAAAGTGATGCATGCGAACTTGCGCATCGGGGAAACGACGGTGTTGGTTTCCGACGGTCGATGCCTCGGACGCCCGAGCTTCCAGGGGTTTGCGCTGTCGCTCATCGTCCCCAACGAGTCCGAGGCGGAGCGGCTGTTCGCTGCCCTGGGCCACGGTGGCCAGGTGCAGATGCCGATGACCAAGACCTTCTTTTCCCCGCGATTCGGCCTGGTCGCCGACCGTTTCGGCGTGTCCTGGATGATTTACGTGGCGACGTGATTCCACACAGAGAGACGGAACACGGGCGGCGGACCGATGAACGGTATCACCAGATCCTTGGTGTGGTGTTTGAGGAACCCACCGACAGCGTCGTGGTCGTCTCGATCATCCCCACGTACTACTGTCTGACGCGGCGCGCCCCCAAGCTCTACAATGGGTCGGGGCACAGGCTACGCGTCGGGGGCGTTGATCGTAACACTGCGAAGTGCCGTCACTGCTAGCTGGTCCCGTCCGAGAAGCTCCCGACGTAAGTCGGTGAGAGCAGTCCCGCCAACTCCTAACACCGCGGCGCCTCACCGCGTTCTCCCGACTCGTCGGCTGCCCGCCGCCGGAGGCGGCGGGC
>JAPLNJ010001107.1 GCA_026692885.1 Planctomycetota bacterium
CCAGAGCACTGGGTTGCCCGGAGCAGTTCCTCCTTTGTCAGCACTTCGTTCTTGCGGAAGGCGTTCAAGATATCCCGGAGTTGGAAGACGGACGTGCGCATGGCTCCATCCATTGCGATATAGTCATAATCCTTGGTTACAGAATAGTTATTACACTATCATGATTCGGGAAGTCGGCAACCCCTTGGGGGCCATGCTGAGCACAAAACCGCCGATTTCCCGAAGTATCACCAAGCCATCGCAGACGGAAACATCGCGATTATGGTAGGGTATCAATCATGAAAATGGCGGAACCGCCATAGTGCAAAAGACTTAGAGAATCCATCGCCGGGATTCTACTTTGGCAGGGGCAAGCCCAGTGGGGATCGGAGGTTAGGCTTAACCTCGTGCCATTCGGGGCAAGCCCGAAGGGGGACCCGACATGCCAAGCTGGAACAAAAGCCGGAGCAGATCTCAGCATTGCAAGGACTCTCTGGGATACAATTTTGCGCGGCCCAGCCCAGAGCCATCTGCTGCACCGCCGGGGACGTCGCCCCACGCCTGGCGCGCGCAAAACAGTGTCGTGAGGCAGGCCAGAGTTTGTTCCACTTTTGTTCCGCTGTTTCCGCCCAGTTTTGCGTGGCCCACCCCACGCCTGTGTTCCGAACCGCTGGCGTAGGTTCGGTGTCTTTCAAGAAAAACTCCTCGTGCGGACGAATCGTGTCACGACCACGGTAATGATTCCGTAAACGAAGGAGGTCCGAAACATGGCGAAGTATTACGTCGAATCAGGTTGGGTGCGGCTGGTCCTGGATGCCAGGACCCCCAGAGACGCCGCCGTGAAAGCGATTCAGTGGTGCCATGACCGGCAGGCAGATGTCTTCGCCGAGCCGGCGGATGATCGGATTCGGGAAGCCGAGATCCTGGAGTGGCAACTCGACGGCCAGATCGCGGTGAACGAGACGGGGTTCCGGAGCCACGGCGGCAAGATCTTCGACACCGTCGAACTGGCTGCTGTGCGCGAACGTGTGGTCCGCAGGACGTGATTCGGGAGTGCCTGTGTCTGGTCGCAGCATTACGATCAAGGCCCGATTATTCGTAGGACGGGCACTCTTGCCGGTCATCGGGAGCGAGACGGCCAGGCGAGGCCGTTCTACGGTTAGTTGATTTTGCTGCTGCCGCCTTACTCGTAGTGCAAAGCGGTCGCGGTATCTAAGTTTGCGGCGCGCCGGGCGGGGAGCCAGGCGGCACACGCGGTTACAGCCAGGGCCGCCACCAGCGTCAGCAGCACCAACCACGGGTGAAAGCCGAACTCGACCTGATGCCCCAGTACGGCCGGCATCCCCAGGTTGATGACCCACGCAAACGCGACTCCCGCCAACACGCCCGGGGTGAAGCCTACCGTCCCCATGATCAACGCCTGCGTCAGGACTGTCCGCCGCACCTGGCCCTTGGTCATGGCAACAATCCGCAAGACGCCCAATTCGCGAGTCTGCTCCAGGACGTTCATGGTCAACGTGTTCACAACGCCGAACGACGCCACGACAAACACCAGCACAATTAGTCCCCATAGGCAGCCGTCGATGCCCAAGACCAGTTCGTCGATGAAGATGGTGATGTCGGCGTTCGAGTGCAACAATACGCCCTGGTCATCGCATAGACTCTGCAGTTGCTGACGGACTGTTTCCAGGTTCGCCCGCGCGGCCCGCGCCACGTAGAGTGTAAAGCCCTCGACGCCCAACCGCTGCACCGCCACATCCCGGTGCATGTAGACGGTCAGTCCGCCGCCCAGATAGTCATTGGTCACCGCGCAGATGGGAAACGGCGTCGTGCCTTGCTGCGTTTCCAGTTCGAGCGGATCACCCACGCCCAGGTTCAGGCGTTTTGCCAACACGCTGCCGATCACCACCTGCCCCGCAGACAGCTGTTGACCGAGCCGTTCGGCGTTGCGATGCCCCGCCACGAGGTCGAACAACGGCGGGTCGGAGAACTCTTGAGCCAACACCAGTACCGCCATGTCGCCCACGGACCCCTGGATCCACGACATGCCCTCCAGGCTGGTCAGGTGAGGAATCCTGCGCAAGGCGGCGCCGATCTCGTCCGGCAGATTCGCAGCCTTGCTGGTCGCGATACTGGGCAGCATGGAGCGGACGTAGAAGTCGCCGACAACCGCCTGCCGATACCATTTCTGCACGTCCCGCACGCTGTCCAAAATCGAGTACGCCATGCCCACCCCACCGGCTCCGGCGACAAACAGCACACCGATCGTGAGTGTCGAGCGGCCGTGGTGACGCAGCACTTGACGCAACGCCAGCCTGCTTTCCACGCGCGACCACGGACGCAGCAGAAACACGGCAGCTCGGCAGAACGGTTCCAGAACCAGGGGGAACAACGAGACGATCCCGATGAACAAGAACGTCCCGGAGAAGATGGCCACGTCCATAGGCAGGAAGCCACGAATGGACAGCGTGATCAGGGTGGCGCTGGCCAGCGTCAGGAAGGCGCCGCTGTGGATGTAGATCCGCGGCACGCCGCCCAGATCCTCCTTGGAAACCCGATCCATACCCTCCAGCGGCGAAACCTTGCCAGCCCGCCGGGCCGGAACGCGGGCGCCTGCCAGAGACACGCCCAGTCCAAACACCACGGCCAGGACCAGCGGCAGCGTCGACAGCCTCATCGCCGGCAGCGGCACATCCAACAGGCTGGAGAGAGAAATATTGAGGAAATAGGCCGCCAGCACGCCCCCGCCGATGCCGAGCACCGTCCCCACCACGCCTAACAGCAATGCCTCGCGCTCGACGGACTTCGTGACCTGGCGGCCGGTGGCACCGATTGCTCGCAGGATCGACAACTGCCGACGGCGTTCGCTGACATTCATCATGAACGTGTTCAAGATGATGAAAAACGACAGAAGCAGTGTGCAGGCGGTAGTCATCTGCAGGCCGATTTCGCTCCCAATCATCGTCTCCTCCATGCCCTGCGATCGCATCGCTGGAGGGTGGACCTGGACGCCGGTCGGCAACATTGCTGCGATCCGCTTCTGCACCGCGTCCGCATCCGCCTGGTCGTCCACGACAATCTGGAGCGAGGTGATCTTGCCCTTGCTGGCAAACCACTGTTGGGCAGTCTCGATTGGAATCAGGCACAGGCCGGCGTTCTGCAAGGCGCTGGCCCCGCGCAACTGCAGGAAGCCGACGACCTCGATCTCCTTGAGCCCGCGCTTGGTCAGGAGCCGCACCGTGTCGCCCACCTGAAGCTTCAAGCGGCGCGCATACGAGTAGTCCAGCAACAGTTCCTTGGGCCCTTGCAGCGGACGCCCGGCCTGTACCACGTAGTCGCGCACAGCACTGTCGCGTTGCAGATCGACCCCGAGCAACTGCAGAGCCACCCGCTCGCCACCGGTGTGCAGGACCGCCAGTTTGCTGATCACGGGCACCGCCGCTTGGACGCCCGGCACCGCTTCTACCTCAGCCTGCAACGACTCCGCCAGCGGCGCTTCGCACTCGCCGGACACGATGCAGGCCGCCTTGCCGGTGACCATCGAAAACATCTGCTTGTAGGCGTTTCGCGTGGTGGCCGTGGTGATAGTGACGGAAACCACAGCCGCCACGCCGATCACAATGCTCAGCACCGTGAGAATCGTCCGGCCAGGCCGTCGCCACATCGAGCGCCAACTGAACTTCTTTAGACTCATCCGGGTTGACCTTGCTCGCGACGACGCGGCCTTGATTGGAACGTTGCGCAGAACGCTAGCAGCGGATCATCGTAAGTGCGAACCATCAGCTAGGAAACGCCGCTTTTCCGCGCTGACGCTTCGCGATTACGTTGCGCAACGTTCCGATCAGGGCCCGACGACGCGATTCGCGTGTTCTGTCGGCGGACCGTTCCGGCGGGCTGCGAGGCGTGGGGCCGATGTCTCTCACGTTGCGGAGGCTGCTTTGCATTTGGCGAATTCTACTCCGGAAGAGAACGCTGGGGCAACTGAGGTACCCAGATTGCCGCTTGACGTGGACCGGTTCTCTCCCAAGACCGGACAAAGTGAATGCTGTGCCTGTCCCACCGACGATAGCAGGGCCACCATTTCCTCGCGATGATCGGGCATGGCGAACTTGCCCGACTTAACAAAGTTACCCACGAGGTGGAAGTAGCAACGCCGTCATATCCGCGTCAGCAAAACGGAAGTAGTGCTCTTGAGGCGAATTGACCGATAAGTTCCTCAGCAATCCGGGAGTTCGGATTTCTCGGAGCCAGGATGGCGTAACAGGCCAACCGATTTGTCATGGAGGAGATCGGCGGTGACCACGGAAATCAATGTGCTGGCGCTGGTCAAGGGGAACGAACGGTACGTATTCTTGTTCGACGATGCCAATCGTACCGAGGCCCTCCGACAGATCGGTCGTTTCGCGGCCAACCCGGAGCTCAGCTTCACGTGGTACGACGCGGCGGTGATGAGCCAGAAGATCCGCCAGACGGCTCAGCAGCAAGAGGGGACGCGGTTCGATCTCTCCTCCCGTTTCCAGATGCCTCCGGCAAACGAAGCGTCCTTGGACTGGCTGGCCTAACCCGGCAGTACGATCGATGCATACGGCCATCTCGCGTTTTCTGCGCTACCTGCTGGTCGAACGCAACGCCTCGCAGTTGACCATCAAGTCCTACCGTGAGGACCTGACGGCCCTCCACGATTACCTGACCGAGAGTTACGGGCACGCCCCGGCACCCGCCGAGATCACAGCCCTGGACCTGCGCGGGTATGTGGCAGCCCTGCACGAGGCGGGCTACGCCAAGACGTCCGTTGCCCGTCGGCTCGCTTCGCTGCGCAGCTTCTACCGTTTTGCCCAACGCGAGGGGCTGGCTTCCGCCAACCCAGCCAAACCGCTACGCAATCCGCGTCCAGACCGCAAGTTGCCCCATTTCCTGTCCACAGACGAGATCGGGCGATTGCTGCAAGCACCTGCGGAGGACGATCCGGCGGGCCTGCGAGATCGGGCCATTCTGGAGACCACGTATTCCGCCGGCCTGCGTGTCAGCGAGTTGGTCGGAGTCAACGATGGCGATCTGGACTTGGAGCAGGGGTTGGTCCGCATTCGCGGCAAGGGGCGTCGCGAACGACTTTCCCCTCTGGGGTCGTACGCCGTCGAAGCAATCCAGCGTTGCCGCTCCGTCCGCAAGCTATCCCCGCAGGAAAGTCAGGGACCTGCAGCGCCGGTCTTTGTCAATAAGGCTGGGCGGCGGCTGACGACACGTAGCGTGGCGCGGATGCTGGAGAAATACCTCCGCCTGACCGGACTCGACACGCGTACCACCCCGCACACGCTAAGGCACAGCTTTGCCACGCATTTGCTGGATCGTGGGGCTGATATCCGTAGCGTCCAGGAGCTGCTCGGTCACAAGAGTTTGGTGACCACGCAAATCTACACACATGTCAGCACCACCGGACTGCGCGAGGCGTACGAACGCGCCCATCCTCGAGCGCGGTAAAGCCATGCTATCGGGGCTGACGCTGCGGGTTACGACGATCCGCTGCTAGCGTTTTGCGCAGCGTTCCGATCAAGGCCAGCAAGGGGCTGTTAGCGGCAAGGCGCTAGCCGCCGGTGGCGTTCGGAACCGGCGGCTAGCGCCTTGCCGCTCGCTCATGGCGCTCCCAACTCGGGGCGAAAACCTGGGATCACGATCAGGGCGTTGTCCCACGCTGTCATGTGCGTCCTTTCGGGGCAAGCAGCGAAACAGGCTCTCGCCCTTGCCGCCGAGCCAATTTCCCATGTCAACCCCAACTTTGCATCGTCCTAGGCTGCGTCCACCACCACTGTTGGTGATTGGTGGGCACAGCCCACCCTACACTTTGTGTAGGCATCGGCGGCTGATTCGGTTCTTTCACAGCCGCGGTGCGTGTTGACGAACTGCAACGGGTAACCTAGATACATGAAGACAATCTGCATCAAAGTGACACCCGTGAGGCCCCCATGAAACGCGCCAATCTGCTCCTGGTTGATGACGACCGCCTGGTCCTGGACGCAATGGCCGGCTGGCTGAGAGAAAAGGGTTATAACGTTGCCGAAGCCTCCACTTGCCGCGGCGCCATCATGCACATCGAGCAGAATGCCTTCGATCTGGTGCTGACGGACCTGCGTCTGCCGGACGGGGATGGGTTTGATATCCTGAACTACTGTCGCGAACATCATCCGGCCACCACGGTGATTCTGATCACGGGCTACGCCACCGCCGAGACGGGTATCCAGGCCATCCGGGCCGGCGCTTTTGACTTGCTCACCAAGCCGCTGATCGACGAGGAGTTGGAATTGGCGTTGAATCGGGCGATGACCCAACGTCAGGTTCTCGAACAGACCACCCAGCTCAAGACGCAGCTCGACCTCCGCTTCGGCATGGAAAGCATTGTCGGGCACGACCACCGAATGCTCAGGATGTTCGATATCATCGACAGCATTGCCGACACCCGCGCCACGACCTTGATCACCGGCGAGAGTGGGACCGGCAAGTCGTTGGTGGCGAAGGCCCTCCACCGGCGTAGCAGCCGTCGGAATAAGCCTTTTGTCGAGGTCGCCTGTGGAGCGTTATCCGAGACGCTCTTGGAGAGCGAACTGTTCGGTCATGTCGCCGGGGCCTTCACCGGCGCGGTAGGTGACAGGCTTGGAAAGTTCATGCAGGCCGACGGGGGCACTATCTTCTTGGACGAGATCGGCACCGCTTCGCCCGGGATGCAAGTGAAACTGCTACGCGTGCTGCAGGAGTTGGAATTCGAGCAGGTCGGCGGAACAAAGACCTTGCATATCGACACCCGCGTCATTCTGGCGACGAACGAGAACCTGATGAAAGCCGTCGCTCAAGGCACGTTTCGCCAGGATTTGTACTACCGCATCAACGTGATCAACATCGAATTGCCGCCGCTGCGCGAGCGGATCGCTGATATCCCGCTGTTGGCCCAACATTTCCTGAAACAGATTTGCGAAGAGACGGGCAAACGCGTGGAGGGCTTCTCGGACGAGGCGCTGGCCGCGTTGCAGACCTACCCCTGGCCGGGCAATGTGCGCGAACTGCAGAATGCGGTGGAACGCGCCGTCCTGTTGGGAAAGCACTCGCAAGTGCTACCGGAGGATCTGCCGCACGACTTGGCCGCGAGGGCCCCATCGCCTCCCCCATCCGGCAGGGGTCAGTCGTTGAAGCGCGCCTTGGAAATCCCTGAAAGGCAGATCATCCTCGAAACGCTACGAGCGTATCGCGGGAACCGTAACGCCACGGCCACGCAATTGGGCATCAACCGCACGACGCTCTACAAGAAAATGAAACGGTTGGGGCTGGAAGACCAGTTCGGCTACCTGCCCGTCGCGAGCGAAGATACCGCTATGGCCCGGCAATGATCACCGCTGCGGCTTGGCCTGTCGTCGACTGATTCAACGCGATCGCCACATTCTTATCCGTCTGCAGCGGACGGCCATGGATTACGTTCACGGGGCACTCGGGATCGGGGTTCTCGTAATTCAGCGTCGCGGGAACGAGGCCGGCGCCCACCGCTAACACGCTGCCGACAGTCTCCACGGCCCCGCTGCCAGCCCCTAGGCTACCAAAGTAGCTCTTCAATGCTGTCACGGGCGTATCACCCAGACAATCGTGAATCGCTTGGGCTTCCATACGATCGTGCTTGACGGTGCTGGCCCCATGTGCGTTGACATGGCCAATATCCTGAGCCCGCAGGCCGGATCGAGCCAGAGCCTCGCGAATGGAATGACGCACTCCGTCGCCCGGCCCAGGTTGATAGTCCGGCGTGGCTTCGAAGCCACGGCCATAACCCAAGACGCGGGCCAAGATCCGGGCTCCGCGGGCCTCCGCGTGCTGCCGCCGCTCCAGGATGATCGCTCCGGCGCCTTCACCAATGACCCCGCCGTCCCGCCTCGCGTCGAAGGGCCGTGCCGCACGCTGGGGATCATCGTGGCGGTGCGAACAATCCTTGTCGCCGCGGTACAACATGTGAGTGAGATTGGTCCGAGTACCTGACCCCCCAGTAATCATGACGTCGGCCGCGCCGCGTTCGATCACGGCCACCGCTTCAATGAAGGCCAACAGGCAGGAGACTTCGTCCAAGGTAATGGTGTTATTCGGGCCGCGTGCATCCTGAGAGATCGCCAAGTGGCAGGCCACCATGTTTGGCAGGTACTTTAGCATCCACAGCGGATACAGGTGACTCATGATGCTGACGCCCCACAACTCCCGCTGCAACTCACCGTCCACGATGCACTTGCGGTAGGCGTCGGCCAATTCTTCCAGTTCGCAGTAGAACATCTCGCTGCCGAGAACGATGCCGAAACGATCCGGCTCAACGGAACCGGTCTGCAGTCCGGCGTCCTCCAAGGCCATGATGGCAGCCGAGTAGCCCGTCTGGATTTCTCGGCACATCACCTTCAAGCTCTTCCGCGGCTTGACGAACTGTTTGGGGTCGAAATTCCGGATCTCCGCGCCGAACTTCACCGGCAAGTTCGTGTTGGCGGCAAACGACAAGGGCCCGACCCCGCTCCGGCCCTGCATCAGAGAATTCCAAAACGCGTCCTTGCCGACGCCAATGGGGCTGACCACCCCCAGTCCCGTGATGACCACCTCCGACGATTGAAGCATGTGACGCATCCAAACTGGCACTACACGAAGAATTCGCTCTCCTGGCCTCGGTGCCCAGGATTCGGTAAGGCCGGATTATAACCGGCGGGCAACTGGGACCGCCAGTGGACCTAGTGCTTTGTCAAAGCTTGAGGTTAGGGTTGTGAGCGGCAAGGCACTAGCCGCCGGTTTCGAGCCACGGGCGGCTAGCGCCTTGCCGCCTACTTAGCGCGAGCATGAGCCGCCTGAACTTACCCCCTTTTTCTGCCCGTGGTCTCCAGAATCGTGATCAGTGCCAGGACACATACGACCATCAGCACAATGATCCCAGCCCCCACCCAATCCACCCGACGCAGCAACAGAGCCGCCAAACCACACGTGGCCGTGGTCAGGTAGATCGTCAGCACCGCCTGGCCTTTGGACAGCCCCAATTCCACGAGGCGATGGGAGAAATGACTCTTGTCTGCCTGCACAGGGCTGCGCCCCTCGCGGATCCGGATCCACAGGACGGTAAACATGTCGTAGATGGGCACGGCCATGACGCAAAGCGGGGTCAAGATGGCATGCTGGGATTGGCTGCCGTAGCTGGCGTAGGTTGCCAGCAGCGTCAGGATAGCGATGTTGAACCCCACAAAATAGCTTCCCGCGTCGCCCATGAACAACTTCGCCACCGGCCGGTTATGCCAGAGGAATCCCAACAATCCACCCACGAAGATCAGCAACAGACCGCCCACGAACAATTGCGGCCCGCTGCCCACCGGATTCGTCAACACCACGGTGGCCAGCAAGCTGGCCGCGATGGCCGCGATCCCTCCCGACAAACCGTCCATGTTGTCCAGCATATTGAACGAGTTGACCAGCGCGACGATCCAGACGACCGACAGCGTCCAGGTGATGGCGGGGATCGCAATGAAGGCTGTCAACCCACAGTCCTGCCAGACTACGCAGGCCGCGGCCACCGTGCACTGAACCCCCAATCGCAACTGCCATTTCAATCCCCACCGATCGTCCAGGAGGCCCAGAATCATCAGCACGGTGCCCGCCGCCAGCAGGGCCCACAGGCGGAAGGACTGTTGCCACAATCCGGAAACGTGGGGCCGGACGAATTCCGGCAGGAGCTCGGCGCTGATCCACTGCGACTTCACCAGCCACAGTCCGAGCTGGCCGACAGCCAGCGGCAACACCACCGCCAGCCAGATCGACAGTCCGCCGCCGAGCGGTGTCGGGGTGGTATGCACTTTTCTGGCATCGGGTCGGTCCACCAAGCCCCAGGCTGGCGCCCAACGGCGAACCAGGTACGCCGATAACCAGGCGATTAACAGGCTCGGCAAAATCGTGGCCGGGATAAACCAGAGCGGGATCGCGGTATTCATAGGCGTTCGCAAAGGTAGTTCCGGCAGCGAGTAAAGAATTCATGGTACTCGCCACGGCGGTAGTCGGGGTAGGTCCATTCGCGAGCCTGCCATCCGCTTCCACGCCGATAGTGGAGGGTTACCTCGGCGTAGATCCCGCGTTCCAAGTACAAACGGTGATCGCGATCCTTGGTCGTCGCCAACACCAATTTCGCCTTGGTCAAGTAACCAGGATCAAGGTTCAGCGGACGGGGTTCGGGCCAACTCGTCGCCGCCCGGTACGCCTCTTCCCAGTGATTTGTCTGATGCTTGACTTCCACCAGGGCCAGCGGGTCCACCAAACGCTCAAAGGCGACCAGTTTCTTCCGCAGCCCGCAGCCCATCGTCTGCTCGTAGTAACTGGTGTCCTCGAAGGAGAAGTGGTCGCTGGCCAGCGCGATCGGCCCCCAGTGATCGACCGCGTGCTGGAGAGTCCAGTCCAGGGCAGGCACATGCCGGCTGAAGGCCGCCAGAATCAGCAGCACGGGCGAATGCGGACGGATGTCACCCATGAGACAGATCCCAACTTAGTACGCTTTGGCGAAAACCACCCGCCCGGTACTCGGCTTGCCCGTGAAGATACACGTCCCCGGCTCTTCGTCCCGAGCGAACGGAACGCAGCGGATGGTCACCTTCAACTCCTTCAGCAATTCCGTGGTCGCCCCATCTTCGGCCCAATGGCAGAGCGCGAAGCCGCCATGAATTTCCGGCTTCTCCGCGTTTTGGGGCGTAAAGTAGGCTTGGAAATCTTTCAAGTTATCGATCTTGGGCATATTCGCCTGCCGTAACTGTAGGGCGCGCTGGTACATGTCGCTCTGCATTTGATCGAGCAACTTGCCCGCCGTCCGCACAAACTCGTCCCGAGCGACTCCGCGTTTCTCACCCGTATCGCGCCGGCCCAAGAACACGGCATTCTGCGCAATGTCTTTGGGACCGACTTCCACCCGCAACGGCACGCCCCGCTTGATGTGCTGCCAGCTCTTCTCGCCACCCCGCAGGTCGCGATCGTCGATCCAAGCCCTAATCTTGCCGCCGGAGAACTCCTGTTGGTTCAATTCCCGCAGCAAGCTTTGGCAGTACGGCAGCACCTGAGCCCGATCTTCGTCGCTACGGTAGATGGGCAGCAACACGACGTGCTTCGGCGCCAGTTTGGGCGGCAAGATCAAGCCGTCGTCGTCGCTGTGCGTCATGACCAAAGCGCCGATCAGTCGCGTGGACACGCCCCAGGATGTCGTCCAGGCGTAGACCTCTTGCCCATTCTGATCCTGGAACTTAATGCCCTGCGCCCGAGAGAAGTTCTGTCCCAGGAAGTGCGAGGTGCCGGCCTGTAAGGCTTTGCGGTCCTGCATCATGGCTTCGATCGTCTGCGTGGAGACGGCGCCAGGAAAACGCTCACCGGCTGTTTTCTCGCCGCGAATGACCGGCATGGCCATCCAATTCTCCGCAAAGTTCGCGTACACATCCAGCATGCGGGCCGTCTCCTCGCGCGCCTCGGCCTCCGAGGCGTGAGCCGTGTGACCTTCCTGCCACAGGAACTCCGTGGTTCTCAAGAACAACCGCGGGCGCAGTTCCCAACGCACGACGTTGGCCCACTGATTGATCAGGATCGGCAGGTCGCGGTACGATTGTACCCACTGGGCATACATGGCCCCGATGATCGTCTCGCTAGTGGGGCGGACGATCAGCGGTTCATCAAGTTTCCCGGCCGGGACCAAGCCACCGTTCGGCCCAGGTTCCAGGCGGTGGTGCGTGACGACGGCGCATTCCTTGGCGAACCCTTCGACGTGCGCGGCTTCTTGCTCCAGGTAGCTGATCGGAATAAATAGCGGGAAGTAGGCATTCTCGTGCCCGGTGTCTTTGAACATGCCGTCCAGCACGCGCTGCACGTTCTCCCAGATGCCCCAGCCCCAGGGCTTAATCACCATGCAACCTCGAACCGGCGAGTTTTCCGCCAGATCCGCCGCTTTGACGACTTGCTGGTACCATTCGGGATAATCTTCGGCACGCGTGGGACTTATCGCATTCTTGGGCGTCTTGGCCATGGTCTTCCTTCCACAATCTGTCGGGACATCCGGCACACTCGCTGCCGAGCGGGAGACGCTCCCGCCGACCCGTGGCAGGAGACACCGCTGCACATCGGGAGATTATGGTGAGAAGTGGCGTAGGCCACAAGGCGAGCACATTCCGATCATGGTCGGGAAGCTCACTTCCCATGATGGCGGCGTACGGGCTTCCGCCCGCTGCTGCCGCTCGACCGCGTCGGCTGGTATCCGTATCGAATAGCGAACCACTCCGCGTACCGTTCGCGGTCCGCATAAGCCGTGTTGCGATCGTCGAGCAGGTGTCCCAGTTCGTGAATGAGGACGTTGTTCAGATAATAGTCGCGGACCGCCTGCTCGGTCCAAATCAGACGCCACGTGCCGTCGGAGGCGGATTTCCAACGTGCGCCAAACATTTTCGCTTCGGTCTGCTGGGCGGGCAAGGGAGGGCGAGTGAACTGTTCGACGAAGTCTGCCGCAATGGGATACAAGTATAGGGCCTGCCCCCACTGCATGCCGTAGCAGGGCGAGAGTTGCTTCTTCCGCGTCATGCGGCTCAACTGAATCACAGACAATGACTCCAGCATCCAACCTGGCAGCGAGGCCAGTCGCCCGCGGATTTCCTGCGGGGTGACGACGTGACGGAAATCGTCGCCCGGCGGTTGGACCACCACGCGGTACTCCGCAGCACCCCAACCTGTCGGCTCATGCCAGTCCTCCGGAGGCGCGAAGGGCTGCTGGCGACTCCGTTCGCCGCCGCGAGCGCGGCGACCGCCGGCCACGAGTTGAGGCAATCCCCGCTCGTGTTTGGCCAAGCACGTCTTTCCGCGGCTGAAAAGCCGGCTGACTTCATAGGTTGATTTGCGAGACATCGTAACCCCCATCCATTTCGGCCCCGTCCTATGCTATGGAACCATGAGACCGAAAATCAAGTTTCGGTATCTGGCTCGAAATGACCGATGGAATGGCGAAAGACAATGCCCCGTAACGACTTGCGTCGCGTTTTATCGCCGATGGGGGGTCTGAGAAGTGAGGCCGGTTGTGCCGGTCAGTTGACCGAAGGAGGTGCTTTGTCCCCTCCTCCGATTTGGCGACAGTATTCGTAGAGTGCTATCGACGTGGCCGTGGCGGCATTCAATGCGTGCGGTCGGCCGTAGACCGGTATTTCGACGACGTGATCCAGCAGCTTCAGCACGTCCTCGGTGATGCCCTGACGTTCGTGACCGATCACCAGAACCGTGCGCGGATGGAAACGAAATTCGTAGATGCTTTGGGAGTGGGTGGTCTGTTCCAGGCCGACCAGCTCGTAGCCTTCCCGCTTCAGACGTTCGAGCACCGGAAGCAGCGTGCGGTGAATTTCCAGTTCGACCTGCTCGACCGCATCGCGCGCGATGTTGCGGTCAATCTTGGGCTTGCCGCAAACAACCATCCGCCGCACGCCAAAGCAGCCGGCGGAACGGACGATGCGAGCCAAATTGATGGTGCTCTGCATCGGCGGGCAAGCGACCACCAACTCGCGGGCACCCGGCAGTTCCACCGGCGGTTTGTGTCGGACGTGGACGAAGTCAGGCATGCGATCAATCTAGGCGGAAACATCGCCTTGGGAAAGATGGTTGCGACCTGGCGTGTTCAATTTTGTGCCTGTCATGTGGCCAATTGATTTGATGCCGCTTCTAGTTCGCGTTTGGGGCTGGGGGAGGCTTCCCGGCGGAGGCCGGCGTGATCCAGTACACCAATTCAAGGCACAAAATCAATGCCTTGAACGCAATCGTAACCCGACGCGTCAGCGAGGCGATACGGCAACTGGCCCGTTCCTCGTTTACGCTTCGGGTTATTGTGGGTAACTTAATTTCTTCCGGTCGCCTTAGTACTCGTCCGGCAACTCGTCACGATGCCGCCTTTCGTAGTGACTATTCTCAATTCCGCCCGGCCTGGAATTGCCGCCCGGGGGCCGCAGCTGCCGGAGATTCGGCAGATCCCGCGGAAATCCCATCAACTGTAGGTACAGTTCGCGGTCGTATTCCGCGGCAAGGTCGATGATTCGCATCCGGGTAAGTCGCCACTGCCGATAGGCGAACGGGGTAGCCATAATGGCCGTGGTCCAGCCCGAACTCGCCGGGCTCTGCCGAGTGGACCGGATTCTCGTGTCCATTTGCCGGCCTGGGTAGATCATAATATAGACTTGCTTGTCCTCGGCGAGGGGTTGCCCCAGCAACTTATCGAGGAACCGCTTCTCGGGAGCCTGAAGGTCGCAGACTTGTCGCACAACCATGTCAGTACTCTTCCCCTTCTGGTTGGGCCTCCCGTCAAAATCGGACCGTGCCTTGACATCATGGCAGATTCGTCAAGATCTGGGTGCGTCATTCGTAGAACCATTGCACGATCACTCGACAGTCGGGCGTCTGAGTGCCTCCGACATCGACGTTCTTCTGCAGGTGGAACAGCGCGATGCCGCCGCTTTTCAGGCGCAGGAAGTTGACGTACGTGTGAGCGGCGACGGCTGGACCGCTTGAATCCGTTCGTAAGCCGACGTGTACGCGCTGCTCACCGGGGTCGTGGCCACCCCGGCCCGGGTTCAAATCCGCGTACACACTGCAGGCCAGCACGGCCGCTTCGTCCAGCAACCGCTGGCACTTATACCGCCCTTCCCAAAACCGGCCCGTGCAGCCGTCCTCGCGATTGGCTTGGCGTGCGATCGGCTCGGCCAGACAGCGCATGAACCACGACAGGCTCGACAGCCGCCGCCGGCGTTCGGCCAACCGTTCCTCGTCAGCCGTCAGCATCTGCAAGTCGGCCGCGGTCGGCTCCTCCGGCTGACCGGCCGCAGCCTTGCGTTCCGGAAAGAGAAACTACCAGCGGCGAGCGACTTCCTGGTCAGACCACTCGGGGCCCACCTCGGGCCGATTGCGGAGCACGGCGTATGGTTGCTCATGACGGAAAAAGACAGGACTTCGATGCCAAACTGCCCGCCAGGAACTCCAAACGCTGTTGAATCCACGCTTTGCGGTAATCAAAGTTCTGGGCCATAACCGCATCCTGGCCGCACAGGAAGGCCCGCCGCACCTCGCGCTGGACGTAGTGATGAATGCCGACTTCCGGTTCTTCAATCAGGTCGCGTCGAGGCGAGCGGGACATGGCCGGTCCTCCACAAGGGTTCTGGGGCAGGTGGCCGAAGTAAAGGAAAGACCGCGGTATCGCACAAGAGAGAATATGGGTGGCCCCTTCTGCTCGCACGAAGACTACCACCGCGCCAAAGCTATTTTCGGCGACATCGACCCTGCAGCAGCGGACGAGGAGTTTGAGTTCGGCCAGGACGGCAAGCCGTTCTTCATATCCGGACCGTTTGATACGCCGGAACGCTGCTACCGCATTCTCAACATTTTGGAACATAGTTGCGGACAGGACGGATTCCACTACCTGCTGCCCATGCTGGACGACATGCCGGACGGCTTGTCACACGGTGCGCGAGTGATCGGTCCAGGCGAACGAGCGGGCGAGTACGTCGACTACAACGTGGACGATGAAGAGGCGGACGAAGGTTGATTGCATGTCACCGGCAGTTGAAAGCCAGCCACGCGTGGGCCGCCGTCGACCAGCCAAGGCGAGCGGCAGGCCTTGATCATAAGGTTGCGCATTGCTGCAAGTGCTGGCCACGGTCCGGGTGGCTGGTGGCTGAGCCTAAGCGAAGCCCCAGTCCACTGTTGCTGGGGCTTCGCCTAGGCTCAGCCACCAGCCACCCTGCTAGCGTTTTGCGCAAGGTTCCGATCAAGGCCGTAGCAACCGGTGATCCAGTTCGCCCAGCCGGCGCAAGTCATCCAAAGCGGCCGACACGGCGGTCAGCGACTCGGCATCCACGCCGGAATCGGGAACCTCGCGGTTGCCGAGCATCGTCAGCTTGACCGCCGGGCCGAGTTCCATCCGCGGCCGAGTGTCGTACCAGAAGTGGCCTGCCAGGATCAGCCGCGCCGAGCGCGTCCCGCTGGACACGAATCGCGGTTCCTTGGGCTCGGTGTAGAACTGACTCTGACCGTAGTAGATCCGCCCGGCGTAGTCGCGGATGTCGAATACCGGCTCCTGCGTGAACATGTGCATCTTCGGACCTTGGATCGTCACGGCGCCCTCCGGCTGACCCGCCGCACCTTCGAAAACCAGGTGCTGATCGCTCTGCTCGTTGTAGAAGTCGCTCATCACCACCGAGTGATTGTCGCGCACTCGCAGCGTCGGCTTGGATTGCGTCGCCAACCGCGTTAGAAAACCGGTGAAACCGTCCCGATTCGTCGCCGCACCTTCGATGGTAATCGTACCTTCGTACGAGGTGCGGAACAGCAACGTCGCCCGAGCGCTGTCCGTGATCCGCAGGTTGCCCTGAACATGGATGGCATCGATGACGCTGCCCGTTGGCAATTGGACAAAATGGATGCCGTGGGTGTCCGGCGCCTTCTGGTACATCCCGAACGCGAAGACCTCGTCCAGAATCAAGCGGCAGGGCCCGCCTGTCGGTGACGTGACACGGATGTCGGGACCGTGCTTCATGGGACCGAAATCGTGGTTGCCCACGGCCAAATTCGCCAGCGTGACGTTCTGCACGCCGGAGACATCCAGGATCGGGTGGCCGGCTTCGCCGCGCCAGACAAAACCGCAGCGAAAGCCGCTGCCGCCTAACGTGTAATCGCGACCGGTGACCAACAGCGTGCGCGACACCAGATACCGGCCCGTCGGCAGATACGCGAGCGCCCCGTGGCCGGCTTGGCGTGCTGCGTCGAGTGTGGCTTGCACGGCGTTCGAGTCGTCCGTCTGGCCATCGCCTTTAGCGCCGAAGTCGCGCACGGCGTCAAATACCTTGCCCGATACCGTGACCGTGTCCTGCAGAAAGCGTTGTTCGGCGGACGTCAGGACGCCGCCCCGCCGCCCCGGCGGGATGACGTACAACTTGGCCGCCGACGCGCTCTGTACCAAACGTTCGACCAGATCCGGTCGGTTGTTGCTGAGCAGCAACTGCTGTGCGGCGTTGAGCAACTTCACGGCCGGCCGGTCGGACGGAGGCCGAGTGAAGACGCAGTCGAACATCAACACGGGGCTGCCGTTCAGCTGGACTGCTCCCTCCGGATCGGTCCAGGCCTCGACTTGGCAGTCCTGGATCGTCAGCGGTGCGATGGTCCCACGTTCCTCGACAAATCGTTTCGAGCCCACCGAGGTGCAGCGCCGAATGGAACTTCCGTGTTCGCTGCCGACGGAAAAATCCGCTTCCCGGCTGTTTTCAAAGTGGCAGTTTCGCGCGTAGAAGTTGCCCTTATTGTCGACCACGCCCATGCCGCAATTGCGAAACTCGCAGCCGTCGATTGTGTTGTCGTAGTCGTTGAATGTGAGAAACGCCAAGCCCGTGCCGCAGTTTTCGAACAGGCAGTTGCGGTACAGGATTTCGGCCGACGCGACTTTCTGTTGGTGTCCGACACGGATGCCGAAACCGGTGAAGTTGCGAAACGACTCGTGCTCGTGCCGGACTTCGGTTTCAAACCGCTGTTCGGCCGCGTGCTCGAAACCCACCGCCGCCTTGCCTCGCCCATCCCAGCTCAGCCCGACGTAGCGGCTGTAAGCGACGCCATTGCTCCAAAACATGCGTCCGCCTTCCGGCCCGTCCCAGACTAATCGCGTGTCGCGACCGTGGCCGACCACCAGGCAGCCGGTCGCCGGACCGCGAAAGATCAGCGTTTTGGTGAGCCGGTAGGTGCCGGGCGGCAGATAGATCGTTTTCGCCTCGCCGCTGCGATCCAAGGCCGCTTGGATCGCCGCCGTGTCATCCGCCTGTCCGTCGCCGACGGCCGCCGGGGTGACGGCCCGCTTGACGTTGATCCAATCCGAGCGTTCGCGCCAGTCCAATCGCGGGATGTCCGGCAGAGCACCGAAGGCGGAGGTCGCAAACACGGCCAACAGCGGAAACCAACATCGCACTTGCATCGCGAAGTCCTTTCATCGCTCGCGAACAAGACTTGTTCACCGGCCGGACAAGCCGCCTGTTGATTGAATATAGGGTGGGCTGTGCCCATCACAAGCGGCTGCAGTTGGTGGGCACAGCCCACCCTACGATTGGTACCGTTGCCGATCAAATCAACAGGCCATCCGCCAACAAGGAACATTGTCGGGCATACGCCTGCTCGTTGGCAAGCGGAGGTGCTGCCTTGCGACCCCTGCCCGCTAATGGTCTGTCGATTTAATGTGGGGTGGGTGCGGACGTTGGGTGCCAAGAACGGCGAAACAGTGGGTGCCCCCATATCCGCCAACGTTGGCCAAGAAACAGAAAAACCAACGTCGGCTAGCACTTGCGACCGACGTTGGCTTGATGCGGCGAACCCTGACGGGTTAGCAATGTACCCCCTAGGGTCGAACCGGCAACCTGCGTTTTTGCCGGGAAACACGGGGATTCTCGATGCGTCTGCCTTCCCGAGGCTGTTCCTGTTTGACCTTAAATCGGCCCAGATCCGCCTGGAAAACTGCCAGATTTAATGCCAAGTACGACCCAGTAACTCATGGGGTACTACAGTATCAATCACGCTACCCGACACACTTCTCTTGGTCAAGCCGGGCGACGAGCGTCCTCAGCCGAGTGCGCAGGCGGCACCGTCATGCCGCGGTATACCAACGTGATGTGCGGCAGCCCATGACGGACCTTGGCGACGTACTCAGCGGTGGCGTGTCGAAAGTACCGCAGACTCCGCCCTGTTTCCAGGGTTGACGGCACGCTACGGTGATTTGTCGGCATGGGGTGCCAAGACGATCTTGTTCTCCCCGCTCTGAAGGCCCTGGAACGGGCCGGGCAACGGCGCGCCGGCCGGAAACGTCTGCCCGCGGAAGTCCGCCGACAGACCCGCGACTCGCGTACAGGGCATCTTGGCGATCACCGCATCCAGCGTGAGCGTCAGGCTGGCCGGCAACGATCGGTCGTCGCAGCGGACCATCATGCGGTGCTGTTGACTGCCTCGGTCCCGCTCCAGGAGCAGCCGCCAGTTGTCGAGGGTCAGCCGCGGATTCTTCGCCCAGGCGTCCGCCTCGGGCAGTTGTTGGTCCGGCACGTTTGACTGTCTTAGCCGGCGCCGGAGTTCTTCAGCCACGTCACGCAGCTTGATGTCGTCCTGGTAACAGGTAATGGCGAATGGTGCCCGTGCCGCGGCGGCGTCCGACCAGAACACGTTGTTGTCCGACACGATGCCTTGGCTTCGCCCGTTGGGATAGGGCAAGCTCATCAGTCCGCCTGCGTTGTTCACAAACAAGTTGTTCAGGATCTGGTTGCGGGACGTTTCCACTCGTTTACCGCTGGCTTGGCGGTCCGTGATCGTCCGCATGAGCACGCCGAAACCGGCGTTGTCGAAGATCAAGTTGTGGGCCACCACGACATCCGAGGCATCGTGTGTATAGACGCCGAATCCACCGTAGAAGCCCTCGCCGGTCGTGCCCCCGACCACGTTGTTGGTCACGCGGCAGGGATGGCCGGGGTGGTTCCCCAGTTTGAGAAAGATGCCGGCCAGGCGGTTGCGCAGCACCAGATTGCCGTCGATGCGAGCATCGCCGTAGCCGTTGTCGATCCAAATGCCGAACGCTTGGTTGTCGCGTACCACGTTACCCTGGATCAGGGCGTTGGCGGCGTGAAGCTTGATCCCCGCCCATTCCTCCCAACCGCCGCGGCCGTGTGGGAACTTCAGTCGGTTGTTTCGTTCCACACGATTGCCCACAATCCTCGTTCCGGAGTGATTCCAGCCGGCGATGCCGCACAGGCCGTTGTCGGTCACGTCGTTGTCGCGGAT
>JAPLNJ010001108.1 GCA_026692885.1 Planctomycetota bacterium
GGTATTCTCGTCCATGGTGTCGATGTTCGGGCACCACTGGAAGTTGGACGCCATCGCCTGATCCCAGGTGATTAGCTTGCCCGAGTGCACCGCCGCTCGGCCCATGATATCCGCCAGGTTCGAGAGGGCCGCTCGTTTGGCCTCGTTGTGCGGCCGGTCATTTCGAATGGAGGCCAACAGTTCGTTCCACTCCGCCTGCCAGGACGTAATCGGTTCCTTCGGCGCCTGCCAGTCGATATTGTCCGGGCTGCAGCGCTGATCCTTGTACGTCTGCACCGTGCCGACGTGGATCGGACCGGAGAATTGCGCCGCGCACTTGGTGCCGTGGATGAAGGTGTCGAACTCGTTGTGGCAATTCGGCAGATAACGCACGACATCGTACGCCTTGGTGCCATCGGCAAAGGTCCATTCGACGGAAAAACTGTCGAGGTTTTGGCTACAATCGGTGCTGTTGGCAGCTCGGCCGCCGATGCCATGCGCGGAGACAGGATAGGCGTCCTTGATCCAGCAGATCTCGTCGATCTGGTGGATATCCATCTCGGCCCACAGCCCGCCGGCGACCCAGTGGAATCTGATGAAGTTACGGATCTGCCAGAACAGCTCCTTTTCTTGGGGCGGTCGAGGACCCAACGGTCCGACAGACTCCATACGATAAGCACGAATCAGTTGCACCTGGCCCAACTGGCCGTCGCGGATTCGTTTGATCAGCTCCTGGCGATTCTTCGAGTGGCGGCACATCAGACCAGCCGCAATCTTAAGGTTCTTCTTTTCGCCGGCCTCACCGGCCTTGATCACTCGCCGCACCTGGGGCGGATCGGTAGCGAACGACTTCTCCATGAAGACGTTCACGCCTTTCTCCACGGCGTATTCCAGTTGTGCCGGCCGGAATCCGGCGTAGCCGCAAAGCATCGCGACGTCGCCCGGTTTCAGGCAGTCGATCGCCTTGCGATGGGAGTCGAACCCGATGAACCGGCGTTCGGGTGGGACGTCGACCTGGTCGGGATACTGTTTGCTCAGCGCCTTGTGCGAGCTGGTCAGCCGGTTCTCGAAGAAATCGGCCATGGCGATCAGCTTGACCGGTCCGCCGGTGGCTTCAAAAGCATTGACCGCCGCACCGCTGCCCCGCCCGCCGCAGCCAATCAGGGCTAAACGGATGGTGTTGTCTTCGCCAGCGTGCACGTGCGGAATGATCGTTCCGGCGAGGGCCGAGGCGGCAGCCAACCGACCGGTCTGTTTCAGGAACTCACGACGCGATGCGCCGTTTTTCGCGATTTCGCTCATGGCAGGTCTCCTGCGAGGAAGAGGGGGCAATCCGGGATCTGGCCAACGGCCTGGGGCCGGGCGGTGGCCATTATCGCGGCGCCGCAGTGACCTTGCAACTAGCCCTCCTGCAAAGTGTCTTGGAGTGCGGTGACTTGTCACCGCTTTTCAGAAACCAGGGCCACGCCGGTTGCCCACGCGCTGGTCCCGCGCCGTCCAATGCATCTGGAAAAGCGGTGACGGGGTATCCTCTGGGTCCACCGCACTCCAAATCGCCTCACCCGGCGAAAATCTGTTTCATCTTCACCGCCGTGTCACGGGCCAGGTCCAGGTCGGGCAGCACCATGTTGGGCAGGCGGCAGAACGGCAGCATCTCCGCGGTAATGGGGCCGGTATAGTCAATCTTCGTCAGGGCTGCCTTGACGGCTTCGAAGTCCACATCGCCCTGCGCCAGGTCGTCGCCAAAGCCGTGCAGGCCACCGGCGCAGTCATCCCGCCGGAAGTTCTTGACATGCACCGCTGCGATACGCGGGCCGAGGATTTCGATCCAGTGCTGCGGGTGACCGTTGATAACCACGTTGCCGACGTCGAAATACGAGCCAATGGTGCGACTGGCGAACTGGTCGATGAACGTCTTGAACTCAACCGGCCCCAGTAGGAACTTGTTCCAGACGTTTTCCAGGGCGAGGGTCACATCATGCTCCGCCGCAAACGGCAGCAGTTCCTGCAGGGATGTCGTGGCGTTGTCCCAGACCTGCTGGTACGGCGTAACCGGGATCGATGGATCCCAGGCAACGTCGACCACCCCGGGGATGACCAGGATTCTGTTGACGCCCAACCAGTGTGCGGCACGGATGTACTTGCGTGTGAACTCGACGGCGGCCTTGCGCTGAACCGGGTCGGCCGAAGATAGCGGGCAACTCCAATAGTTGCCGCTGATCAGCGTGGCCACAGCCAGGCCCAACTGCTGAGCGTCCTCGCGGATCTGTTGGCAAGCCGCCTGGGTCACGTCGGCGTTCAGTTCGCCCGCCCCGAAGGCCAGTTCCAGTCCGTCGTATCCGCAGGCTTTGGCATCCTCCAACGCTTGCCGGATGGGTTTCTTGCCTTCAAAGCCGCCGATGGTCCAGTAGGTGATTTGCAGGATGTTCTTCATCGCCAGGGTCTCCTCATAGGTCTTGCGTCAAAGGGTCGGGCCGAGATCCACCTCAGTTTACCGGCCTCTTTGGCTGCGTGCCACAACCCACTTCGAGCCGTCGGCTGATTTCCTCGATCAGCAGTTCGGCACTGCCAGCGCCCACCATCGCGATCTGCTCCTGGTAGATGCCGTAGCCGTACTTGGAGGCGGGCGGGATGTAACCCGGCTGCCAACCATTCGTGTGCGTAACCACGAACAACGGTAGCGTGGGATGACGTTCTCGGAGCGTTGTTTGCAAGGTCAGTTGATCTCGCGCCGCAGAGCGGCGGTGTCCAGTTCATCCGTCTCGAGAAACGGCGTGTGCACGATCGGCAATACGCTGGCAAGTCGCCTCGGCATGTGAAGCTCCTAACGCGGCCTGCGGCCGCAATCAAGTAGATCAGGCTTTTCAGCCTGACGAGCAATGAATATCAGCCTGGCTCCGTGATAACTCGGTCTTGATTCACAGTTCCGGTCGCCGAAATTCTATTGCACCCACGGATGGCAAAGCTATCCCATGAATGTTTGGAAAAGTGGGATTCGTATCCGTGGGACGGCCTCGCCATCCGTGGGGTCGAAGAACTGCCTCATGGATACATTCCGAACTTGGAACTACTGAATGATATAGCTCGGCTGCGAGAAACCGAACTCCGGCGACGCCGCCGTGGCGAGCGGCCCCAGGGTCACTGGTCACTGGTACGCAAAAGGGGTAGACTGCCGTTAGGCTTTGGTTCTGTTTCGAGAGGGAGCAAGGCATGGGCGAAATACGGGTTAGAGTTCGGCTGACCAACGCCGTCGACGAAACTGGACCTGCTGGCCGACTGCGTGCGCCAGCGATTGGTGCCCGCCCATGCGGAAGGGCCGATTTCCAAAGTCAAACGTCTCGCCCGCGCCATGCTCGATTTCTGATTCGGGATGGGCAGTCGATGACAGTGGTTTTTGGTTCTTGGTCACTGGTCCGTGGTCACTGGTGTCGGCAGCGCGACATCGCCTAGAATGAACGGGTGGCGCAAGCGTGTTGTCCGTTTGAGCGGAGGGTTTTCCATGGGCATGGTGTACGCGGAAATCGAGTTGATGAACGGTCTTGATCTTGCCAAGTCCCAGGCCGGTGAACTGCCGGAAGAGCAGGTGCGACGGATGCCCGTGCGCATCTTGGCCGATAGCGGCTGTGCTACCCTGGCCATCAACGAGAGTATTCGATCGCAATTGGGACTGCGACAGCGCGAGCGACGCACCATGCAGATGGCCGACGAGAGCGTCGTCACCCTGGACATCGTCGGGCCGGTGGAAATCCGATTCGAGAACCGACGCACGAACCTGGACGCCGTCGTCTTGCCCGGCGACGCGGAACCGCTGCTGGGTGCCATTCCCATGCAAGATATGGATGTCCTGGTCGATCCCCGTCGGCATCGGCTGATCGTCAACCCCGAACACCCGATCCTGGCTGGCGGATTGCTCAAGTAGCGGCCAGGCCCACGCGACGAAAGCTCGCGGTGAAGCGGCAACGCGGAACGCGTCATGCTCAAGACGTGCCACCCGATTGCGACACTTGTTGCCTGCGCGGTCCTCAGCTGCTACCAATCCCCGACACTGCCATCGGCGTAGAACACACGCTGCGGCAGCTCTTGCTGGAACGGATGCTGCTTCACTTCGGCCTCGTTGATCGCGATTCCCAGCCCGGGTTTCGTGTTCGGCCGCACGATCCGGCCTTGGCATTCGATGGTGAAACCTTCCACGACCACATCCTGACGCCAAGGCACGTCACGGTGGACCGTTTCGCAAATAATGTAGCTCGGCTGCGAGAAACCGAACTCCAGCGACGCCGCCGTGCTGACCGGCCCCTGGGGATTGTGCGGGGCCAGTGCGATGCGGTGGGCCTCGGCCAGCGCGGCGATGCGCCGCGCCTCGCTGAAGCCGCCGCAATGCGTGATGTCCAGCTGGCACACGTCGCAAGCCCGGGCCGCGAACAAATCGCGGAACGCTGCCAGCTGCGTGACTCGCTCGCCCGTCGCGATCGGCGTCGACACGGCCGCGTTGATACGTGCCAGGCCCTCGACACTTTCTGGCCAGCAGGGTTCTTCAAGAAAATACAGCCCATACGGCTCCAAGGCTTTGGCGAACTGCAAGCCCATCGCCGGCGAAGGCCGGGCATGGCAGTCTACCATGATATCGATCGTCTCGCCGACCGCCTCGCGCATGGCCGCCACGCACTGTTCCGCCGTGCGAATCGGCTTCAGGCCTTCCAGCGGCATCGTCGGCGGGACCGCCATCGACTTGAAGGCCGTAAAACCCTCGGCGACAGCCTGGCGCGCGAGGTCCGCAAAACGCCGCGCATCGTCGGCGGCCGTTTCGTAGAAGTCCTCCATCTTGCCGCCGCCCAGATGGCAGTAGGTCCGCACGTGGTCGCGGACCGGACCGCCCCAAAGCTTCGAGCAGGGCAGGCCCGCGACCTTGCCCAGGATGTCCCACAGCGCGAGGTCGATCCCGGCGATGGCGGTGGCCCGCACAATCCCGTGTCCATGCCAGAAATGCTGACGAAACATCATCTGCCAGAGGTACTCGATCCGCGTCGGATCCTCGCCGATCAGCAATTCCGCCACGTCCTCCACCGCCCCCACGACGGCCCGCGTATGCCATTCGAGGGTCGCTTCGCCCCAGCCGAACAGGCCATCCTGATCGGTACACACCTTGACGAACACCCAGTTCCGCATGCGGGCGTGGCAGACATGGGTTTCGATGCGAGTGATCTTCATGCGTTGCTCCTCAGGGCGTCTTCAACGCTAAAAAGTGGGGTAAGCATCCTGCTTGCCTTTCGATTCATCGGGTCAAACGCAAGCTGGAAGCTTACGCCAGCGCGTCGGTCACCGCAAGATTAAGCCTTGACGACACCCCTCGCAGTTTCTCGTGCTCGTTGACAACGGTGACGCCGCGCGTCGAAAATGGCGGCGGCACCGACGGATCGTCCGTCAGCACGACTCGGACCATTCCCGCACGACAACCCAGGAGGCCCCGCTCATGTCCCACCGACACAGGCGCCGTGAAACGCAGCTGACTCGCCGTGAGAAACTGTCCGGATGATCGAGCGTTGCATCCTCATCATGCTGGATGCCAAGCCGAACCGGCATAGCCTGAACGCGCTGCTCGGCGCGTTGGAGACGGACCGTACGCTCGACAGGCTGGGACTCCGCTTGGCGGCGAACGAAGACCAACTCGGACACCACCTCGCGGAGTCACTCTCCGCTGGCCAGCGGCCGATCGTCGGCCTATCGTTCACGACGCCGCAACTCGGACGCATGCGCGACATGCTGCGCCGGCTGACGGAACAATTTGGCGATGCCGCGCGGGTGCGTTGGGTGGCGGGCGGACCGCACCCCACGGCCGATCCGGAAGGCACGTTGCGGCTCGGATTCGACGTCGTCGTCCGGGGTGAAGGTGAAGCTACCCTGCTCGACCTGTTGCACACGCTCGCCGCAAGGGACGACTTGGCCGAGGTGGACGAATTGGCCGCGCTGCCGGGCATCGCCTTCCGCCGCGGTACGGGCGACGTGCAGTTCACGGGGCGCCGCCCGCCGATCGACCTGGACGCGTTCCCGCCATTCCCGCTGTGGCGCCGCCGAGTGGTGGGTCCGATCGAGATCACTCGGGGCTGCCCGTTTGCCTGCGGCTACTGTCAGACCTCGCATCTGCTGGGCACCCAACCGCGGCACCGCAGTATCGAGACGATTGCTCGGTATGCAGGTCTGATCCGGGAGCGGAACCTCCGCGACGTCCGGGTGATCACGCCCAACGCCTTTTCCTACGGCTCGCCCGATGGCCGGACGTTGAACCTGCCTGCCCTGGAATCGCTGCTGGCGACGCTGCGTCACACGCTCGGAGCACACGGACGCTTGTTCTTCGGCACATTTCCGTCCGAGGTGCGTCCGGAGCACGTCGCTGACGCAACCCTGGAGCTGGTGAAACGCTACGCGAACAACGACAATCTGGTCATCGGCGCTCAATCCGGCAGCCAACGGATGCTGGAGCATTGCGGGCGAGGGCATCGAGTCGACGACATCTTCTCGGCCGTCTCCCGCACACTCGCCGCAGGGCTCAAGCCATTGGTCGATTTCATCTTCGGTCTGCCGGGGGAGACCCGCGAGGATCTGCAGAGCACAATCGACGTCATCCGGGAATTGGCCGCGATGGGTGCGCTGATTCACGCCCACACGTTCCTGCCTTTGCCGCAGACGCGGTTTGCCGACGAACCCGCCGGAAGAATTCACGGCCGCTTACGCCCAGTCCTGAAGGAGTTGATTCGCAACGGCACCCTGTTTGGCGTTTGGACGTAGTTCCGGCTTGCTGTCAAACAGACCTACCACGGCCGCTAAGGCTTCCTCTGCTTCCGCTTCGGTAGCGGTTAGAACGAGGCAGCGTTTGCCTGATCCGTGTGCAGATTATGATGCACGTCGTAGACCAAGGGGCTGCCGGTGGCTCGACAGATCGGCAACAGCTCGGCGGGCGTGAAGAGCTTGTCGTCGTTCTCGACAGTCAACCGCCCTTGGGCCTGGCGTGGGCCGCGCAAAATTGGGGAGTCGGGCGTCAAACGGATGGTCCTGTTTTCGTTCCGCCCCCATCCGGGCTTGCCCCGGTGGAGCGAGGTTTCTGGACTACGCCACGGGTCCGCAACCGCCTCACTTCTTCCGCTGTCTCCCGCTCGTCCAGCCCCGACCGGGGCTTTCGCAGTAGCCACGGCACCAGGAACCAACAGCCCGCGGTGAACCCGGCTCCGATCCCCACCAGCACGTTGAAGGCCAGCGTGCGGCTGCCCCACCAGTTGGTCCCCTGGTCGTAGAGCAACCCGCCCAGTCCGGTCGACAGCGCCAAGCCCAGATTCGACAGGGACATCAGCAGCGCGAAGATCGTTCCTGCCGTCTCGGGCGGGCAGACCTGGGCCGCCAGATCCAACTGAATCAGCGTCGCGGTCATATAGACAAACCCCACGGCCACGCTCACCCCCATTGCCGACACGCGGCCGACCAGAGCCCAGTAGCCGATGGTGCTGAGAATGCCTAGCACAATCGAGAGGTGCACCAGGGTCCGCAGCGTCAACCGTCGGCAGTAGAAGCCATAGGCGATGCTGGCCACGACCGAAGCAACGGCCTGGATGGTCACGGTCTCGCCAAAGAACTGCTCCCCCAGCTGCATTTCGTTCACCATGTGGTGTTGCAGGACGGCTGTCGAGAAGGGATTGAAGTTCCACAGGAACAAGAAAGCTCCCACCGCCAGGACTCCCGGAGTGCGGGCGGCGCGCCACAGCGTACGAAGTGCGGTTCTGGCAGACGGAAGTCCGCTCGGGCAGGGCTTCTCGCGTACGACGAAGATGGACAGGAACAGCGCTGGAACCATCACGGCGGCGCAGATCAGAAAACCGAGATCTTGTCGGTGCGTCTCACTCAAGTACCCGCCCAACTGGCCGGTCACCGCCGTGGCCGCGTACATACAGGCCCACTGGATGGACTGCAGGCGACCGGTGATCCCCAGCGGCTGGCCTTTCTCGACCATCAGCGCATCAACCACCACGTCAGCGAACGCCACGCTGAAGGTCGGTACCAGCAGCAGGGCCAATAGCCAAAGCACAGCCCCCCGCTGCGGCGGTGCCGCGTACAGGACCACCAAACCGGACAGGGCAGCCGCGTTGACGAGGATCAAGTAGCTCTTTCGACGGCGCCGCCACAACGGCACAAAATCGGTGAGGATCCCGAACAAGGGCTTGATCGCCCAGGGCAGCGACAGCAGCATCGCGAAGATCCCGATCTCTGCCGCCGAACAGCCCCACGTATTCAACAACGACCGCACAGGCTGCGCAATCAGACCCTCAGTCGGCTCGCCGATGCCTTGGATCAAGTAGAGCGTACCAAACAAGAATCCCAGCCGCACCGTCTGACGACGTCGAGCGGTATCCAGAGTAGAAACCATCACAGCCTCTCACTGCAGGATGAAAGGCAGCGCGGGTGGTGGCGGCGGCGGGGCGGGCGGATCGCCGGCCTGCGGTCCCGGCTGCGGGTACTTGTCGGACGTCAGCGGCAGTGGCTCCATCAGGATCATGCCTCCGCTGAATGGGGACGGCACTTGATCCGAGGTGATCTGGGCCGGATCCATCAACAGCATGCCTAGTTGCGGCAACCCCGGGAATTGATCCGATGTCAGCGGCGGCTGGTTCGGTAGCAGCGGCGGCAGCCCCGGTGGGAACGGATAGGCATCGGGCGGAACCGGATGCGGAGCCGCTGACGGCGGGCTGAGCTTGAGCGTCGCCGCGGCCGGCCTGCCCGAACTCTGGACGGCGTTTGGCAGGGCACTGGTGGGCGCATTGCCGACGGTGCCCGCACCGGCTCCGACAGCGTGGGAGGCCGGGGGTCCTGGGGACGGGGTTTCTGGGGACGGAGCATTGGAGACCTTCGGCAGCTTGCGCAATTGCCCCGGCAATGCAGGCTGTCGGGCGATGTCCGTCTGCTGTTCCTTATGAAGTTTTTGGAAGTCCATTTCTCCGTAGTACGACGCCATGCGTCCCTCGGGCACGTTGTCCTTGGAGTACGCCATCTGCGTCGATGTGCCCTTGCCGCGCATCCAGTTGTTGTCATAGATCGTGCCGTAGCGGATCGGGCCGGCCCCAAATACCCACGCTTCTTTGGCGCTGCTGGTCGCCACCGCGATTCCCGATTGCCACACGGGTTCGCGGGTCTGGCGATGGTAGGCGAACACGGCAATCTTGGCAGCGCCGCGAGAATCGGTCTTCTTAGCGAACGCGATCTCCGGGATCATGGGCAGCCGCGGTGTGGCGGGAATCAGACTCGCCGCTTCCGAAATCGACTGGTTTGCGGGAAACCCGTACGTCACCTCATGGCTGTCGGTACCCAGCGCCCCCACGCGCGCTTCGACAATGTACTCCGCGTCTTCCAGCTTGTCCTGCAGCAGACATCCCGCCGCCAACATCTGCTGCCGTAGCGAACTGATGACGTATTCGGCATTCACGAAGACGTAGCCTTTGATGGGCTGGACGTACTTGGTGTCGAAGTAGACTCTCTTGTTGGCCAGCGGGCTGTAGTCCATTGCCGAGACCGTGCGATCGACGGCGTCCGACATCAGAAGCTGGTCTGTGGCCAGTCGCGATTTCGTACTGCCGCAACCGGCCAGCGCGATCAGCAACGCCGAGCACCTGATGATCACGGTGACGTTTTTCACAAAAGCGGACCTCGGAGACCACCGACAACACATCCAAGACAAGAGAATCAGGGGGCAGCCTGATTGTGGGTCGCGGAGTATAGCGAATTATCGGCGCCGGCCAAATGCGGATTTCGGCCGATGCAAACGATCCTGATCGATTGATAGCAACGCTGGCGACGCCTATACTTCGACGGTCTCACTTCGACCCCTGCCGCCTTGCGCGGCCGGTGAAGGAGTCTTGTGAGCGAGATCGCGAACGCAGCAATACCCCTCCCTTCCCCCGCCTGCCGCCGGAGGCGGCAGGCGGCAGGCGGCAGGCGGCAGGCGGGGGAAGGGAGGAAGGGAGGAAGGCGGTGAACGTCGGTCGCGGGCCTTGATCATAAGGTTGCGCAAAACGCTAGCTGGGTGGCTGGGGGCTGAGCCTAGGCGAAGCCCCAGCAACAGTGGACTGGGGCTTCGCTTAGGCTCAGCCGCCAGCCACCCGGACCGTGGCCAGCACGGACAGCAGTGCGCAACCTTACGATCAAGGCCAA